>NZ_BAABGT010000011.1:0-8168 GCF_039541715.1 Pseudonocardia xishanensis | reverse complement strand
ATCCGCTGGACGTGCAGGACGCGCTGATCCACTACGCCCGCAAGGGCGCGATCATCAACAGCACGTACCAGATCTGACCCACCCCACCTCGATCCGCACGAACGGCACTCTTGCGCGGTAGGTCCGCACAAGAGTGCCGTTCGTGCGGCACCCACGCCTCCGGCGGGCGCGCCGAGCGCACCCACCGCGGGAGGGGGGACGGTCCCGGACGCCCCCGGGACCGTTCCGCCCCCCACGCACGTGAGGAGATCCATGAGCAGGCTGCGGATGGCGGCGGCGTGCGCGCCTTTCGGAAGGGACCTCGAGGAGGGGTTCGCCCGGATCACGACGCTGATCGCCCGGGCCCGGGCGGACGGCGTCGGGTTGCTGGTGCTGCCCGAGGCCGCGCTCGGCGGGTACCTCAGCGACCTGGCGGGCGGCGCGGAGCGTCCCCCCGCCCTCGACCCCGCGGGGCGCGAGATCGCCACCCTGGCCGCGCTGGCCGGGGACATGGTCGTCTGCGCCGGCTACTGCGAACAGGGCGATGACGCCGTCTACAACAGCGCCGTCTGCGTGTCCGGGGACGGCGTGCTGGGCACCCACCGCAAGGTCCACCAGCCGCTGCGGGAGGACGCCAGCTACGGCGCGGGGGACCGGTTCGCGGCCTTCGACACCCCCGTCGGCCGGATCGCGATGCAGATCTGCTTCGACAAGGCCTTCCCCGAAGCCGCCCGGGACCAGGCGATGGACGGCGCGCGGATCATCTGTTCGCTCTCGGCCTGGCCGGTCAGCCGCACCAACCGGCACCCGGACCCGGCGCAGGACCGCTGGACCCGGCGGATGGACCTGTTCGACCGGGCCCGCGCGCTGGAGAACCAGCTGATCTGGATCGCGTCCAACCAGTACGGCACGTTCGGCGACCTCCGGTTCGCCGCGAGCGCCAAGGTCGTCGACCCCGGCGGAGAGGTCCTGGCGACCACCGGTCAGGACGAGGGCCTCGCCGTCGCCGAGCTGGACGTGGAGGCCGCGGTGGACGCGGCACGCGCGGCCATGAACTTCCTTCGGGACCGCAGGCCGGAGACGTACGCTGCTGCCGACGGGCGGCCGTTCCTCGCCGCATGAGCACGTCGGAAGGACACGTCGTGGGGGCCCTGCGGATCGGCGCCGTCGCGGCCGCGTTCGGACGGGACATCGAGGCCGGGCTGACCCGCGTCGGGACGTTGATCGAACACGCCCGCCGATCCGGCGTCGGGCTCCTCGTGCTGCCCGACGCCGCGCTCGGCGGGTACCTCACCGACTTCGCCGACCCCGACCCCGCGGCGCTGCCCCCGGCGCTGGACCCGGCTGGTCCCGAGCTCGGCACGGTCGCGGAGCTGGCCGGGGACATGGTGGTGTGCATCGGGCTGTGCGAGGCCGGGCCGGACGGGGTCCGGTACAACACCGCGGCCTGCGTGCACGGCGGCGGGGTACTGGGGCTGCACCGCAAGGTCCACCAGCCCCTCGGCGAGGAGCGCGTCTACCGCGCCGGCGAGTCGTTCGCCGCCTTCGACACCCCGGTCGGGCGGCTGGGCATGCTCGTCGACTACGACAAGACCTTCCCCGAGTCCGCCCGCGCGCTGGCCCTGGACGGCGCGGAGATCATCGCCTGCCTGTCCGCCTGGCCGACCAACATCACCAACCGCGCGCCGCGGATGTCGGACGACCGGCAGTCGCGGCTGTTCGACCTCTACGACCGGTCGCGGGCGGCGGAGAACCAGGTGGTGCTGGTGTCGTCGAACCAGACCGGCTCCATGGGGCGGATGCGGTTCCTCGGGCAGGCCAAGGTCGTCGGCCCGGACGGCGAGGTGCTGGCCCGGACCTGGGCGAAGGCGGGCATCGCGGTCGCCGAGGTGGACGTCGAGGCCTCGCTCAAGGCCGCCCGCCGCAGGCTCTCGCACCTCACCGAGCGGCGACCGGAGGCGTACCGGTGAGCAGCATGGCCATGGCCTGCGCCAGCCACCGCGCATAGCGTTCGCCGGACCATCCGCGGCGCCGCACCAGCAGGTCGTACATCTGCGGGCCGTTCAGGGCGAAGAGCACGTCCGCCGCCTCGTCGACCGGCACCGTCAGCAGCCCGTGGTCCCGCAGCGCCTCGGCGACCGTGCGCATGTTCCGCGCCATCATCTTGGCGCCCAGGTCGTCGAGCTTGCGCATGTCGGCGTCCGCACCGGAGGACTCGGCGCACGCCCGCAGCAGGCCGCCGGCCCGGGCCTGCAGGGCGGCCCCGTGCCGGGCGAGGTCGGCGAGGACCCGGTCCGGATTCGCCAGCGCGTCCCGCACCTCGGGTCGGTCGATGACGGCGACGGGCTCGTCGTCCCCGGCGAGGGCGACGTCCAGGGCACGCTGGAAGATCTCCGCCTTCCCGCCGGGGTAGGCCGCGTGCACCGTGCGCAGCGCGACCCCCGCCGCGGCGGCGATCTCCTTGACCGTGGTGCTCACGTACCCGTGCTCGACGAACAGCTCCGTGGCCGCCTCGCGGATGGTCGCGCGGGTGCGGCGGGCCGCCTCCTCGCGCAGGGGTGACCGGTACGGCCGCTTGACGTCCTCGGGCATGCGGTGCACCCTACACGCATTCGATGCACTGATGGTTCAACGAAAGGCGTCGAGATGCCCGAGCTGGTGCGGTTGCGCGGCGTGAAGCTCCCGGTGGCGAACCTGCCGCGGAGCCTGGAGTTCTACCGCGAGGTCTTCGGCTTCGCGCCGTGGTTGGAGTTCCCCGACTCGGACGGCGTCGTGCGCGGGGTCGCCGGGGACCTGCCGGGCTGCGAGGGTGGGCTGGCCCTGCGGGAGACGCCCGAGGCGCACAGCCAGCCGGGCCTGGAACTGCTGCTGGGCGTGGCGGACCGGGCGGCGATCGAGGAGTGGACGGCACACCTGGACGCGGCGGGCGTGGCGCACTCACCGGTGATCGACGCCTCCGTGGGTTGGCTGGTGGTGCTGCACGACCCGGACGGTCACGAGATCCATCTCTACACCGAGGCCGAACACGGAATCGACCAGACCGGGCGCGCGGGCTACGGGCGGCGCGTCCCTTCCGGAAACGTCGTTTCCTGACGTCGTCTCCTTTTCCCAGCGCTGGGTACACCGCATTCCGGGTGGTCGTGAATGACCGCCCGGAATGCGGAGCGTCCTTCTCGGCGGGGCGCCGAGAATCAGGCGGAGAGCGTCTTGCGCACGTCGTGGTGCTTCAGCAGGTTCTCGATGATCACGTTGATGTCGACGTCGATCTTCGTGACCTGGATGCGCGGGCCCGGCTTGTGCTGCGGGGCGCCGTGCGGATGGTGCGCGGCCTGCTGGACCGGGCCGTGCGGGCGGTGCGGAAGCGCCGGGTGGCGGTGGTCCGGACCGTGCCCGTGACGGTGGTGCGCCGCGGCCTGGTGGCGGTCGTGGCGGTCCCGGTGGTCCCGGTGGTCACGGTCGTGGCCCCGGTGGTCGTGCCGGTCCTGCCCGCGGTGGTCGCCACGCTCGTGGCCGCGGTGGTCGTGGTCGCGGTCGTGCTCGTGGTGTGCGGCGGGCTTGGCGTGCTCGTGGTGGCCGGGCCTGCCGTGCTCGTGGTGCGTGGCGGGGCGGAACCGGTGGTCGCCCCGGTCGTGGTCGCGGCGCTGTCCGGCGTGCGCCCGATGGTCGCGATCACGGTCGCCGTGGTGCCGGTCGTGGTCCCGGCCGTCGCGGTGTCGGTCGCCGCGGTCGTGGTCGTGGCGGTTCTGCTCGTGCCTCGCCTGCTCGGTCCGGGGCCCGTGGCCACGGGGGTCGTGTCGGGGGTCGTCGTGCCGCGCGCCGGGACGGTGCTGCTCGTGGCCGCCCCGGTGGTGCCCGGCCTGCTGGGGGCCACGGTGGTCGCCACGGTGCTGGTTGCCGCGGTGCTGGTTGCCGCGGTGCTGGTCGCCGCGGTGCTGGTCGTGGCCGCCGCGGGAGTCGTGCTCGTGTCGGACCTGCTGCGGCCCGCGGTCCCGGTCGTCGTGCCGGTCGTCGTGCCGGTCGTCGTGCCGGTCGCCGCCCCGGTGGTCGTTGCCGCGGTGGTCACCCTGCCCGCGGGGCCCGTGGTCCCGGTCGCGTTCACCGCGCGGGCCGCGGTCGTCGCGATGATCGGCACGGTGATCGGCACGGTGATCGGCGCGGACGGGGCCGCGGTCGTTGTCGCACGGCTGGTCACGGTCGCCGCCCCGGCTCGGACCGTGGCTCGCGTTCTCGTGCCGCGGGTCGCCGTGGCGCGGGTCGTGGTCGCCGCGCGGTCCACGGGGGCCGTTCGCCTCGCCGCGCGGTCCGTCGTCGTCGTGGCGAGGACCGCCGGGCTGTTGGCCGCCGGGCTGTTGGTGCTGGCCGCCGGGGAGACCACCGGGGAGACCACCGGGGAGACCACCGGGGAGGCCGCCGGGGCCCGGGCCCTTCGGCAGCGCGGTCTTGATGATCTGCTCGGCTCCCGCGGTGGTCGTCGCGGCGGTGGGGGACGGGGTGGTCTTCGCCGCGTCGGCGTCGGTCTTGGTCGTGCCGGCCGCGGGGTCGGCAGGCTTCTGCTCCTCGGCCTGCGCGACGCCGTTGACCACGAGGACGCATCCGCCGGAGATGGCGGCCGTGAGCAGACCGCGGCGGAGTGTGGAATTCACCGTTGACGTTCCTTCCTGCGGAGTGTCACCCGCGGGGGAGCCCGATGGTCGGAAACGTCGTTCCGACAACCATCACGGCGAACGGGTGCAGTCACTCTTTCGAGGAAGATAAGAGTTTGTTACGAGTCTGCTGTGAGATTGCTCCGCTTGCCGTAATGCGAAGAAGGAGTTCCGAGGGCGACGGTGCGGCGCCCTCGGAACTCCGGGCACGATTCAGGACGGCAGCGAGTACCCGTCGAACTTCTCCCGCAGCGTCTTCTTCGAGAACTTCCCGACGCTCGTCTTGGGCACCTCGTCGATGAACTCCACGGCGTCCGGCAACCACCACTTGGCCACGCGCGGCGCGAGGAACTCCAGCAGCTCGTCGGCGGTCAGCGACTCACCCGGCTTCACCACCACACAGGCGAGCGGGCGCTCGGTCCACTTCTCGTGCGGGATCGCGATCACCGCCGCCTCGGCGACGGCCGGGTGCGCCATGATCTCGTTCTCCAGGTCGACCGAGCTGATCCACTCACCGCCGGACTTCACGAGGTCCTTCGTCCGGTCGACCAGCCGCACGAACCCCCACCTGTCGACGGCCGCCACGTCGCCGGTCTTGAGCCAGCCGTCCGCCGTGAACTGGGCTCCGCCGCCCTCGCCGCGGTAGTACTCCGCCGCGATCCACGGACCGGCCGCCTGCAGCTCGCCGCTCGCCTCGTCGTCCCAGGGCATCTCCTCGCCGGTGTCCGGGTCCGCGATCCGCAGCTCCACGAACGGGACGGCCTGGCCCTGCCGCGCGCGGGCGTCCGCCCGCTGGTCCTCGGTCCAGCCCGCGTGGTGCGAGCGGGGCGTGGAGACCGTGGCGATCGGCGAGGTCTCGGTCATGCCCCAGGCGTGCAGCATCGGCAGGCCGATGGCCTCCCGGTAGGCCTCCGAGAGCGCGCGGGGCACCGCGGACCCGCCGCAGATGATCGCCCGCAGTGCCGAGAGGTCGTGGTCGGCGAGCAGCGGACGCATGCCCATCCAGATCGTCGGGACGCCGCCGGTGACCGTGACCCGGTGCCGCTCCAGCTGCGAGGCGATCGCCGCGGGCGACATGTTCGGGCCCGGGAAGACGAGGTCGCAGCCCGCCAGCAGTGCGCCGTAGGGGATGCCCCACGCGTTGGCGTGGAACATCGGGACGACCGGCAGCACGACGTCCCGTTCGGCCAGCCCGAACGCGTCCGCCGTGAGGGTGACCATGGAGTGCAGCACCGCCGAGCGGTGGCTGTAGACGACGCCCTTCGGGTTCCCCGTGGTCCCGGACGTGTAGCACATGGCCGCGGCCGCGTTCTCGTCCTCGACGGAGAACCGGCCCGCGAAGGGCTCGGCGGCCGCGAGCAGCTCCTCGTAGTCCCGGACGCGGGGGTCGGAGGGGATCTCGGCGTCCGCGCCGTCGTCGATCACGACGATCGTGCGCACGGTCTCGAGCTGGTCCACCACCGGCCAGAGCACCGGCAGCAGCGAGCGGTCGACGAAGACGACCTCGTCCTCGGCGTGGTTCGCGACGTAGACCAGCTGCTCGGGGAACAGCCGGATGTTGAGGGTGTGCAGCACCCGCCCGGTGCAGGGGGCCGCGAGGTAGAGCTCCAGATGGCGGTCGGTGTTCCAGCAGAACGTGCCGACCCGGCCGTCCGCGGAGACGCCGAGATCGTCCAGCACGGTCGCGAGGCGGCGCACCCGCACCGCCCACTCCGCGACCGTCGTCTCGCGTTCCCCGGCGGGGGAGGCCGTGATCAGGCGCTTGTGGCCGAACATCCGCTCCGCGCGGTGGAAGACGTGGGGCAGGGACAGCGGACGGTCCTGCATCAGTCCGAGCATCATCGCTCCTGGGGTGTTGTGGATCACCAAACCCTACTCGCCGGAGGGGATCGCGCCGAGGGCCGTTGCGCAGCGTGATCGACCGGTAGGCTCCCGTGGCATGACCACAGCGGGCACGCCGGCTGCCGGTGCGGTCTGCCTGGACGTCGGGTCCACGTGGACCAAGGCCGTGCTGGTCGAGCCCGACGGGTCACTCGCCGGGTTCGCCGAGCACCCCACCACCGCCGAGGACGTCCTCGCGGGCGTCGATGCCGCGGTCCGCGGGGTGACCGCCGCCGCGAGCGGCCTGGACACCGACCTGTTGGCCTGCTCGTCCGCCGGGGGCGGGCTGCGGCTCGCCGTGGTCGGGACCGAGCTCCTGCTGTCGACCGAGATCGGGCACCAGGTCGCCCGGTCCGCGGGCGCGCACGTCGTGCACGTGCACGCGGGGCCGCTGGAGCCCGCGGACGTCCGGGCGCTGCGGGGGCACCGCCCCGGTGCCGTGCTGCTGATCGGCGGGGCGGACGGGTCGGATCCGGCCGTGCTGCTGCACAACGCGGGCAAGCTCGCCCGGGCCCGGCTGCGGCACCCGATCGTGCTGGCCGGGAACGTCGAGGCCCGAGACGACGCGCTGGCTCTGCTCCGCGCCACCGGCCGCACCGTCGTGGCCTGCGCGAACGTCTCGCCCGCGGCGGGGGAGCTGGTGCCCGGCCCCGCGCGGGCCGCGCTCGCCGAGGTCTTCGCCCGGCACGTGCTGGGGGGTCGTGGGGTCTCCGCGGCGCCGCGGTTCCGCCGGATGATCCAGGTGATGACGCCGGACGCCGTCCGGGCCGCGACCGCCGAGCTGGCCCGGATCTGCGGCACCCGCGTGCTGGTCGTGGACGTCGGGTGCGCCACCACGGACGTCCACTCGGCCCGCCCCGAGCACGGGGTCCGCCGCACGGTCGAGGGGGACCTCGGAATGCGTGCCGCGGCGGAGGGGGTGCTCCAGGAGGCCCAGGCCGAGGCGATCGTCGACCCCGTCGAGGCCGACCTGCTGTCCGCCACGGTGCACCGGATGGCCACCGAGGTCGGCTCCGTCCCGCGGGACGCGGGCAGCGCCGCGGAGGACCGCCGGATCGCCGCCCTGGCCGCGGTCGTGGCCGTGCGCAGGCACCTGCGCGAGGAGGAGTCGGGCGGCCCCGGGATCGGGCTGGTCGTGCTGTCCGGCGGGGTGTTCCGGCAGCGGGACGCCGCGGGGATCGCCGCGCTCGTCGGCACGCTGCAGGGGGACGAGGTGCTGGCCCCGGCCCTGGCGGACGCCTCCGTGCTGGTGGATGCGGACTTCGCGCTCGCCCCGGCGGGCCTGCTGGCGGGCCACGAGCGCCTCGACGCCGCCGAGACGCTGTTGCGCGACCACCTGCTGGGCTAGCCCGGGAGCCGGGGGCGGTGGCCCGCGCGGTGCGGCCTCGGTACGCTGAGGGCCGCGCGGGTCGAGAGGCGCTGCAGCGGACTTCAGTCCGCCACGCTCGGTCCGCGGTCGACGACGAGAAGGGCGCCTCCCATCCATTCGGGAGGAGGCTCGTATGTCGATCACCTTCGTACGGGCCCGGCCCCACGTACGAGGAGACTCATGAGCGACAAGCTGCAGAAGATCGACGGCCTGGACTTCGCCGTCGCCGACCTCGCCCTGCACGAGTTCGGCCGCAAGGAGATCCGGCTGGCCGAGAACGAGATGCCGGGCCTGAT
>NZ_BAABGT010000010.1:0-551 GCF_039541715.1 Pseudonocardia xishanensis | reverse complement strand
GCCCGAGCACGTCAAGCCCGGCGCCACGGTGGTCGGCGGCGGGGTGCGGTACTCGGGCACGCGCCTGCTGCCGGACGTCGACGAGTCCTGCGAGCAGGTCGCGGGCGCGATCACCCCCCGCGTCGGCGGCGTCGGCCCGACGACGGTGGCGATGCTGTTCCGCAACGTCATCGCGACGGCGGAGCACCACCGGCCTCCGTGACTTCCGTGCCGCGACCGTTGAGCAACGGGCCCGCCATCGGTGCCGCACGCATGCCACGCTCGGTGCGGGACCGAGAGGCGCTGCAGCGGATCCACTCCGCCACGCTCGGTCCGTCGGGATCCACGACAAGGGCGCCTCCACCATCGCGGGGAGGAGGGGCCGGTGTCGGACCATCCGCAGGCCCGCCCCGCCGTCGCAGGAGGAGTGAGGACACGATGACGACCATCGACGGTTCGGCCGGGCGGTTCCAGGAGATCGGCGGGGTGGACTTCGCCGTCGCGGACCTCGGTCTGCACGAGTTCGGCCGCAAGGAGATCCGGCTGGCCGAGAACGAGATGCCGGGCCTGAT
>NZ_BAABGT010000009.1:0-40066 GCF_039541715.1 Pseudonocardia xishanensis | reverse complement strand
GAGCTCACCCCGCTGACGAAGGACCAGGCCGAGTACATCGGCGTGGACGTCGAGGGGCCCTTCAAGCCCGAGCACTACCGCTACTAGGGACGCGTGCGTGGGTGGCGGGCCCGTGCCCGCCGCCCACGCGGACCGGCTCGACGGTCCGGCTTCGAAGGAGTGCCCGCCATGACCCTGCATCCGGTGATCGCCGAGATCGTCGCTCGGGCGCGTGCGGCCTCGGGTGACCGAACTCCCGGGATCGCGGACGCTCGTGCCCAGCTCGACGCCGGCACGGCCGCGCTCGGCGCGGGTCCCGCTGTCCGACGGGTGGGGGACCAGGAGGTGTCGGGCCGACGCGGACCGATCCCGTGCCGGGTGTACGAGGACGGGGACGACCCCGCGGGCACCGTCGTCTACGTCCACGGGGGCGGATGGGCGATCGGTGGTCCGACGGCCTTCGACCCCTTCGCCCGGGCTCTCTGCCGGCGCAGCGGTGCCCGGGTCCTCCTGGTGGACTACGCGCTCGCCCCCGAACAGCCGTTCCCACGCGGGCTGGAGGACGTCGAGGACGCCCTGCGCTGGGTCGCCGAACGCTACGGGGCCGACGGCCCCTTGGTCGTGGTCGGCGACAGCGCGGGGGCGAACCTCACCGCCGCCGCGACGATCGGGCTGGCGGGCGAGGTGACGCCGGCCCTCCAGGTACTGATCTACCCCGTGGCCGACTGCCGCTTCGACCGGCCCAGCTACCTGCGGTACGGCGAAGGGCTCCTGCTGACCCGGACGGCGATGGAGGCCTTCTTCCGGATGTACGCGCCCGCCGACCAGTGGACGGACCCGCGGATCTCCGTGCTGCGCCACCCCGACCTCGCCCGGTCACCGCGCACCCGGGTGGTCACCGCGGAGTACGACCTGCTCCGGGACGAGGGGGAGGAGCTCGCCGAGGCACTCGCCGCGGCCGGGGTGGAGACGACCGTCCACCGCTACTCCGGTGTGCACCACGGCTTTCTGCGGCTGTTCGAGCTGGTCGACACCGCGGACGCGGCTCTCACCGATGTCAGCGCAGCGATCCACGCGGCCACGTCGCCGGCGAGGTCGGGTCGCTCACCCGGTGAGTGAGGTGGCCCGAGGAAGGCTCGGCCCCGGGCCCGCGCCGACAGCGGGACCCGACGGTAGGGCCGTAGGGGTTGGCGATGTCCGAGCGGGAGTCGTCGGCAGGCCGCACCCAGTGGCAGGTGCTGCGGTCGCCGGAGGCCTTCCCGGTGTCGGCTTCCCACGTCCGCGAACGATGGGACGACTTCCGACGATTTCTCAGCCATGCAGACCGAGAAGTGGGAGTACACGCTCGTCGACACGGTGATCTCCGCTTACAAGGCCACCGGGAACCAGGTTGGTGAGTGGCTGGGCACGCTGAACGCCATGGGCGACGACGGCTGGGAGATGGTGTCCGACACCATCATCTACGGGAAGGGCCGGAACGGCCGCCAATGGCCCATCCTGCTCTTCAAGAGGCGCAAGCCAAGCTGACTCGCACGCCCGCAACGAACGTTGTCGGTGGGACGAGATGGCGACCAGTTCACACCGCGGCCCGTATCAGAGCGCTTGCACTACACGGCCCCGTGGCTCCACTCCCAGCCGCCCAGCGCGACCCTCGTGGGTCATGCCGGCGACGACAGGCCCAACCATCAGGACGACGTCCGGGTCAGGAAGTCCTGGGTCTCCGCGTCGGTCGAGTACACAGCGGTCCCTCTCATCCCGGGGGGAGCACCTTGTAGGTGTTGCGGATGAGGGCTGGGAACTCCTCTTCGGAAGCCCGCTTCACCTGTCCGTCGAAGGAGCGATCCCGCCGGGAGACCCATGCGTCGCCTCGCCGGACGAGGTCGTGAGCAATCGTCGAGACCTGTGGATGAAGGTCTTTCAGGCGGTGGCGGGTTGTGGAGTGTCGTCGGGTCGCTCGACGAGCGTGTCGCTGGTGAACAGCGCGCCGGCACGGCCAGCGCGACCAGGTGCGGGCCTTTCACCGCGCCAGCGGTCCTGGGCGGCCTCGAAGAGCTTGAACGCCATGGTCAGTTCGGCCGCCCGTGATCCGGAGTCTCGGGTGATCTTGCTGCGGTGTCGCGCTGGGTAGGGCCGGGATCTTCTCAGTGGGCATTGCGGTCGCCCATCCGGTCGCGTCCCTTGGAGGATTTCCGCAACTCCCGGTAGGTGCCGGCGGCGGCCAGGCCCATCTGCGGCATATTGGCGTAGATGGCCTCGAACTGGCCGGCGGCGACCTTGTAGGTCTCGTGCCACACGCCGACGTGGCCGTTGTAGGCGGTCCGCTTGAAGAACGCCTTCTGGGCTGGCTTGTGCTGCAGGTCGGAGTTGTCGGCCCAGCTCATCAGCTCGTCGAAGGAGCGCCAGTACTGGATGAAGAACACAACGCGCCAGTCGCTCACGGAGAGCACGGTCATGGATTCGAGGAGCGGCGAGTTGGGGAGTGCCTTGGCCTCCTGGGTCATGGCAAAGGCCGCCCGCAGGACTGGCCACCACTCGTTCACCCGCCACAGCTGGTTAACCCGCAGCCCGATGAGTAAGACGACGAATTCATCGGGATAGTTCGCGGTGTAGCGGGCGGCCTTGATGTCCATCGGCGGGTCTCACTCTCGGTCAGATGAGGAAGGCTCGGGCGAAGCGGCGCAGCTGGACGTTGGGTGCCCCGGCCGCAAGGCACGGCACGCAGAACCGCTCGCCGGCCAGTCCCTGCTCCGACCACAACCTACGACAGACACAGTGTCATTACAAGACGTCGTTATAAGATGTCACCGTTGCGCGATAGCCTGTCTCGGTGGCCGTCCTCGACAAGCGCACCCGCGACGATCCCCGCCGTCGGGCGACCGAGCTTGCCTTCCTGCGCGCCACTGAGGCACTACTCGACGAGGGCGCATCGTTCGCGGACCTCAACGTCAGTCGCATCGCGGAACGCGCGGGGCGCACCCGCACGGCGTTCTACACGCACTTCGAGGATCGCCGTGAGCTGCTGCTGGCCCTGGTAGAGGAGGCCGGTGGCGAGGGGCTGGCCGCGATCACGCCGTTCCTGGCGGCCGACGGCCGCGACGAACACGACGAGCTCACGGCATCGATCCAGGGGCTTTTAGCGACCTTCCGCGAGCACGCCAGCCTCGTGCGGGCGGTCATCGAAGCAGCGGGCTACGACGACGCCGTGGCCGCCTACTGGGACGGCATCGTCGGCCGTTTCGTCGACGCCGCGCGCGAGTGGCTGCGGGCGGCGGGACTCGACCAGGATGAAGCCGCGGCGACCGCCACCGCTCTCGTGTGGATGACCGAGCGCACGTGCTACCAGCAGGTCGTCCGCGGCACCACCGGTCTCGACGACCAGGCGGCGGTCGTCGCCATCAGCGAAGTGTGGTGGAGCGTCCTTCGTCCCACCCGTGCAGGCCGGGTGGGCAGGAGGGACGAAGCCTCGATGCCGAGTCCCTTGCCGGCAGAACCTCGATCGTGATCACCCACCGACCGTCCCATCATCGCCGCCCCTCATCTCGTCCCTTGGACCACGGCGAGGTGACGCAGCGCTCAACTGTCAGGAGCAATCGTCGAGACCTGTCGATGAAGATCTTTCAGGCGGCTGTCGGTCGGTGGTGGTCGTCCGGTCGTTCGACGTGTTTGCCGTTGATGAATGTCGCTCCGGCGCGGACTAGCGCGACGAGGTGGGGCGCGTTGACCGCGCGCCACCGGAATTGAGCGGCCTCGATGAGCTTGAACGCCATCGCCAGCCCCGCTGCCCGCGAGCCGGGTCCCCGGGTGATCTTGGTCCGGTGCCGGACCGTGGCGAAGGTCGACTCGATGGGATTCGTGGTGCGCAGGTGGATCCAGTGCTCGGCCGGGAAGTCGTAGACCGCCAGCAGCTCATCGACGTCGTTGGTGATCTTCGCGACCGCCTTGGGGAACTTCGCCCCGTAGGCGGCCTCGAACGACTTCACCGGGTCGAGGGCGCGGCGGCGGTCCTCGGCGTTCCAGATCTGTGCGAGCGCCTTCTTCGCCGCGGGATGCGCCGATTTCGGCAGCGCACCGAGGACGTTTGCGATCTTGTGGAACCAGCAGCGCTGCTCGCGGGTCGCCGGGAAGACCTCGCATAGCGCGCCCCAGAACCCGAGCGCGCCGTCGCCGACCGCGAGCACCGGGGCCCGCATCCCGCTCCGGGCGCAGTCGCGCAGCAGGTCCGCCCAGGTGGGCGACATCGATGAGCTCGTTGACCTGCCGTTTCGCTGCCGCCCTGGCTGAAGCACGCGTGAAACGGTTGACGCTGGTCTCGCGGATGCGGTGGGCCTCGTCGCCGATGAGGACGTCGAGTGAGTTGGGCTGCTCCCCGATGAAGCTGTTGAAGTACAGGAACAGGGACTGCGTCCGCTTGCTGCGCGAACCCACGACGATCTTGCGAAGGGTCTGGGTGAACGAGGCCGAACCGGTCGCGTGGATGACGCGTCGACCCTTACGGGCAGGGTCACCGAGCAGGCTCAGCGCCAGCACGCTCTTCCCGGACCCGGGACCGCCGAGGACGATCACCGCGGTCTTGGTGTTGTTCCGGTCGGCCTCGGCCACAGCGTGCTCGACGACGTTGTACGCCACCTGCTGTTCGTCGAGGAGGACGAACTGCTCGCGATTCGTGACCTCTGCCGCGGCGAGGGTCAGCAGCGGCTTCGTCGGTTCGGTTCGCGCGGTGGGAAAGTCGTCGGCTGCCTCGCGGCACGCCTCAGCCGTGGAGGGGTCGGTGTCCAGGAGACGCTTGAGCTCCTGGACCAGTGCTGCGCGCTGTTCGCCGGTGTACAGGCGGCCGTACGCGTCGGGCGCTGGGCCGTCGAGGGCCCAGTTCGAAGCACCGGGGTCATGGAGGTAGGCGATGCCGTGCAGGTCGCCGTGCGCGAGAGAGGGCACGTAGTCGACGAGGTACTGGCAGTACGAGCGGACCTGATCGATGGGGTGGAGAACGGGTTGTCGCCCGTACTGCGGGACCGTCACCAGCCCGTCC
Source organism: Pseudonocardia xishanensis (assembly GCF_039541715.1). Lineage (NCBI taxonomy): Bacteria > Bacillati > Actinomycetota > Actinomycetes > Pseudonocardiales > Pseudonocardiaceae > Pseudonocardia > Pseudonocardia xishanensis. The sequence continues at coordinate 35,061 of NZ_BAABGT010000009.1, read as the reverse complement.
GGGCGCATCGTCGCGGTCGTCCACTGCTTCAGCTCGACGACGACATGGAAGGCCGCCTGGTCTTCGGGTGGACGCCGCAGATCACGACGTCGGCGCGCTTCGGGCTGAATGGCAGCTTGTGCTCGAGGAGTTCCTCGACGTGCCCGAGCCCGGCCTCGTCGAGATCCTTCAGGAGCGGCGGGAGGCTGTTCTGCCACGAGCGGACCTCCCCGGCACCCGCTCCGGACTGGAACTGGATTCGTGCCTGAGCCTTCAGGAGCTCGTGCAACTGATCGGCCTTGTCCAGCATCGGCGCGGCGCGGTCACGGACCAGAGCCACCAGGAAACCCTCACGAAGGCACGTGTCATCGGCGTGCGGGTGGGGGCGTCATCGAGCGGAGGCTCGGCGCCCGTCGGGCCGCGACGAACAGCCTACGGATCTCGTCGAGCCGCCACGATTCGGACTCGTGGACGGCCTTCGTGCCGAGATCAGCCCTGCTTGCTCCAGGTGCAACCGCCGGAGAGCTCGACGACCTCGCCCATCTTCGTGGTGAAGCGCGACGGTCCGCTGCCGTAGTTGTTGGCGATGATGTCCGAGCCGGAGTCGTCGGACAGCCGCGCCCAGTAGCAGGAACCGCCGTCACCCGAGGTCTTCCAGGTGCCGGCCTCCAGGTCCTCGCCGACGAGGTAGGTGCCGTCGGAGACGGTCCCCGAGGCAGGGCCGGTCGAGGAGGCGCCGCTGGAGGTGGCGGAGCCCCCGGTGGTGGTGGACGGGAAGGTGTACTGCGGGCAGAGGTTGCGGTGGGCGGCGTCGACGATGATTCCCATGACCTGGGGGCCGAGTCTGGACTGGCCGAGCTGGGCGACGAGGTCCCTGCGGGTGTACTGCTGATAGGCCATGACCTCGCAGGCGCCCCTGCCGATGGTCGTCATCTCGACATCGGACATCGTCGAAGTGAGGCCGGGGGTGTCGAGGATGTCGGCGACGTAGGCCTGCTCCGGGGTGCGTTGGAGCGCAGGCGGCGGGTTCGCCGTCGAGTTAGGGGACGAGGTCGAGGTGACCGGCGCAGGGTCCCCGCCGGCGGTGAGCGCGACGACCAGCGCGGCGACGGCCGCGACCACTACCACCGCTCCGGCCACGAACGGCCACTTCCTGCGGTTCGGTGGGGGAGGGGGCGGACCGGCCTCCGGAGAACGCTGGTGCGGGATCTGCAGTGTCGGGCTGTCGTCTCCGGACCACTGCGGTTGTGGTGGCCCCGACGGAGCTGTCGGCTGCTGACCGGTCGTCATCGAACGTCCCCCCGAGCTGCGGATTGGAATCTCAGTACGTATCGGCACGGCGAAATAACCGTTAGCGCCCGGCAAGGGCGCTGATCAATTCTGACGACTGTGGCTTCAGGCTGGTCGGCGGAGTGCGGCAGTCATGCCGTCGGGGCTCGCTGTCCCGATCTGTCCCGATCGCGTCCTCGATGAGCTGGTCGATGACCTGCGTGGGGACGAGGTAGCGGGCTCGGATTCGGACCGCGGGGAACTCCTCGGCGCGGATGGCCCGGTAGAGGGTGGAGGTGTCCACCCTCAAGAGTTCGGCGGCTTCGCGGTCTGCGGAGGCGACCCGGGCTGCGCAGACCTTGAGGTGTCGCGACACTTGCGCCGTGGCCCGAGGCATGGTGGGCCTTGGTGTCCTTCTCGCGGCCGCCCACCCTGCTGCGGCGGATGTCGACGATCTCCTCGTCGAGGTGCAGTCTGCCGAAGCGGAGGCCGCGGAGCTCGCCGCGGCGGATGCCCGTGGTCATGACGAGCCAGATGAGGGTGCCCCAGTCGTCGTCCAACACGAACGCTCGGTCGAGCAGGATCGCGGCCTCGCGGGGTGTGGGCGGGTCCGGCTCGGGGACCTTGGGGCGGGGGATGCGGGTGCCGCGGGCGAGGTTGGTGTCCAGCCGGCCCCAGCGCACAGCGCTCTGCACGGTGCCACTGATGACCCAGCGCATCTGACGGACCGTGGAGGCCGCGAAGGGCTGGCAGACGTGGTCTCGACGGCCGCGGCGGGGTGTGCAGCGCAGGCGGCAGCGTCTCAGATCGGCGTAGAACTGCTCCAGGATGCGGGGACTGAGGTCGCGCAACGGCATGTCGCCGAAGGTCGGCAGGGTGCGGTCGAGGAGGCCGCAGTAGGCGCGGCGGATGCTCTCCTCGAGCTCGGCGGCCCGGAGCCACTCACCGGAGGCCTCGCGCAGGGACACCGAGCTCTCGACGGTGCGCGAGACGTCGACGCGGAGCAGGAGGCGGGTGAGGGCCTTCTCAGCCTGTCTGCGGGCGGCTGCGTTGGTCCCGTGGACGGTCGCCGTGAGGTAGGCCCGGCGGCCGTGACGGGGTCGGTTCCGGCCGAGACCTGCACCTGCGGCGACCCGCCGCGGGCGCGGATGGTCCCGCGTCGGCGGGGGTCGGAGGGGTGTTCGGCGGGCCGCTGTTCGACCTGCTTGACGGGGTCTACACCTCGTTCGGGTTCGACGAGCTCGATGACGATGTCTTCCGTGACCTGGTACTCGCCCGGGTCGTCGAGCCCACCTCGCTGCTCGATGTCGGAGGAGTCCTGGCCGACATGGGCCGGCAGTCGGCCTCTTATCCGACGCTGTGGCGCACCCTGCGCCGCGCAGCCCAGACCGACGACACCGACACCGCCCCCGACAGTGGCGTCGAGTCCGGAGTGGACGAACTAGTGTCGACCGGCGCTGGAGGTGGTTCTACTGCCTGTTCTTACCGTGACCGGATCGCTGATCTGTGCTTCGCGCACGCCTTGAGCTGCGGTGATGTCAGTCTGGTGCTCTACGACGTGACCACCCTCTACTTCGAGGCGGAGAAAGAAGACGGGCTGCGCAAGGTCGGGTTCTCCAAGGAACGCCGGGTCGACCCGCAGGTCGTCGTCGGGATGCTGGTCGACCGCAACGGCTTCCCGCTCGAGATCGGCTGCTTCGAGGGCAACAAGGCCGAGAAGCTGACCATCGTCCCGATCATCGAGGCGTTCAGGTCCCGACATCGCATCGAGAACATGATCATCGTGGCGGACGCGGGCATGCTGTCCGCCGCGAACCTGACCACCCTCGACGAGGCCGGGTTCAAGTTCATCGTCGGGTCGCGGCAGTCGAAGGCGCCGATCGACCTGGAGTCGCATTTCCACTGGCACGGCGACGCCTTCGACGACGGCCGGCACGTCGACACGATCACCCCGAAACGGGGCGCGAACCTCGCCAACGACACCGCGCTGCGCGCCGAGCCGGTCTGGGACCCGACAGCGCATCCAGGCTCGTGGCGGGCGGTCTGGGCCTACTCGGCCAAGCGGTTCGCCCGAGACAACCGCACCCTCAACGCCCAAGAGACCCGGGCCCGCGAGGTCGTCAACGGCGACAAGACCGCCCGCACGCCGAGGTTCGTCCGCAATGCCGGCGACGGGCAGGTCCTCGACGAGAGGGCCCTCGCCCGAGCCCGACGGCTGGCCGGGCTCAAGGGCTACGTCACCAATCTGCCCGCCACCGTCATGAACACGGCCGAGATCATCGGCGCCTACCACGACCTCTGGCAGGTCGAAGCGTCGTTCCGGATGAGCAAGACCGACCTGGCCGCCCGCCCGATGTTCCACCGCACCCGCGACAGCATCGAGGCCCACCTGACCATCGTGTTCGCCGCTCTCGCCGTCGCCCGCACCGCCCAGACCCGCACCGGGCTGTCCATCCGGCGACTCGTCCGCACGCTGCGGCCGCTGCGCTCAGCCACGATCGCCGTCAACGGCGCCGAGCACACCTTCCCACCCCGGATCCCGGCCGACCTTGAGCCCGTCGTCATGGCCCTGCGCGCCTGACCCCGTCACGCACCAAGGCTCCTGATCAACCTCTTTTGGGGATGCCGGTGTCGGCGCCGAGGGCCTTGACCAGGTCGTCGACCTTGCGGGTGGACACCCCGTGCAGGTAGGCCTCCATCACCACGGCGAACAACGCCTGGTCCACCCGGCGGCGACGCTCGAGCAGGCTGGGGAAGTACGAACCGGTGCGCAGCTTCGGGATCCGCAGTTCAAGGTCCCCGGCGGTGGTGGTCAACGTCCGCAGCCGGTGCCCGTTGCGCTGGGCGGTGCGGGTGTCGGTTGCGCTCGTGCAGAGCGGCGCCGATGGTGTCGGTGAGCTCGGCCTCGATCACGCCTGGTCGTCTCCGCCGCAGTACGGACACGGTCACCGACATCGGCGGCCTTGAGTGCGTCGAGGACTTCGAGCAGGGCAGACTGGTCCACAGTCATCGCGTGGCACCTCTCTACGAGTTCCTTGGCGGGATCACGCAGGGACTCACGCGGTGGCCCTTCCTACGCGCTCAGCCACGCCGGAACGACCCCGGACTTCCACCACCACCGGGGACGCAACCCCGCCGCGGCGGCCTCGCTTTCGGTGAGACGCCCCATCTCTATGGCCAATCGGTCGTTGACAAGGTGGCCGGGAGCCCCGCTGGCTCGTACCCATCGGTCTTGACCCGGGTTCGAACCCCCTTGCGGGTGCCGAACAGCACCTCGCCGACCCTCTCGTTGAGCTCCGAGCCGCCCTGCAGCCGCTGGCCGGCACAATCTCGAGATAATTGAGAAGAGTCGCGTTTCGTGATGTACTTGGACCTGTGGACGACGGCGATCATGAGTTGCTCTGGTCTCCGACCGACGCGACGCGCGAGGCGGCGCGCATCACGGCCTTCATGGAGTGGCTCCGGCGGGAGTGTGGTGTCGGGTTCGAGCACTACCGGGACCTGTGGGAGTGGTCGGTGGCCGACCTCGAGGCGTTCTGGGGCTCCGTCGCGTCCTTCTTCGGCGCCACGTTCGCGACCCTGCCGGACCGCGTTCTGGGGGACCGGACCATGCCCGGTGCGACCTGGTTCCCCGGCGCCAGGCTCAACTACGCCGACCACGTCCTCGCCGCCGACGGGGACGGGCCCGCGCTGGTGGCGGTGCACGAGGGCGGCGGCGTCGAGGAATGGGGGCGGGACCGGCTCCGGGACGAGGTCCGCGGCTTGGCCGCCTACCTGCGGGAACAGGGCGTGGAGCCGGGTGACCGGGTGGTTGCCTGCCTCCCGAACGGGCCGGAGGCCGTAGTCGCGTTCCTCGCCACGGTGAGCCTCGGTGCGGTCTGGGCGATCTGTGGCCCCGAGTACGGCGTCGCGGCCATCACCGCGCGTTTCGCTCAACTGAAGCCGGCCATTCTGGTCGTGGGGACGGGCCACACCTACAACGGTCGCCTCCACGGCCGGGTGGCCGAGATGCGTGAGCTCAGGGCGGCCCTGCCCACGGTCCGGGCCTTCGTGGCGGTGGGGGAGGGGCTCGACGAGGCCTCGCCCTGGCAGGAAGCTGTGGCGACGCCGGGTGTCCTGGAGCCCGTCCCCGTCGCGTTCGACCATCCCCTCTGGGTGCTCTTCTCATCCGGCACCACCGGCGTGCCGAAGGGGATCGTCCATGGCCACGGCGGGATTGTGCTGGAGCACCTCAAGTTCTTGGGCCTGCATGTCGATCTGGGCCCGCGCGACCGGTTCTTCTGGCACACCTCCACGAGCTGGATGATGTGGACGATCGTCGTCTCCGGGCTCCTCACGGGCGCGACCGTGGTTCTGTACGACGGCAGCCCCACGGTCCGCGGGGAGGACCGGCTCTGGCCGATCGTGGCCGAGCAGGGCGTCACGGTCTTCGGGACCAGCGCGGCCTACCTGCACGGATGCATGCAGGCAGGGCTCACGCCCGCGCGGGAACTGCCGCTGGGCGGGCTGCGGGCGCTGCACTCGACCGGGTCGCCGCTGTCCGCCGACGGGTTCCGCTGGGCCCACGACCAGGTCGGAGGGCACGTTCCCGTCGTCTCGGGCAGCGGTGGGACGGACGTCGCGAGCGGGTTCGTCGGTGGGTGCCCCCTGCTGCCGGTCCGGCTCGGCGAGATCCCCGGCCCCTGCCTCGGGGTGGACGTGCACGCCTGGAACGATCTGGGTGAGACCGTGGTCGGCGAGGTGGGGGAGCTGGTCGTGACGTCCCCGATGCCGTCGATGCCGCTGTTCTTCTGGAACGACCCGGACGGCGCGCGATACCGGTCCTCGTACTTCGACACCTTCCCCGGGGTCTGGCGCCACGGGGACTGGATCGAGTTCACCGAGCAGGGTGGAGCGGTCATCCACGGCCGCTCGGACGCGACGCTCAATCGGCAGGGTGTCCGGATGGGGACGGCCGAGATCTACCGCGCCGTCGAGGCGTTCCCGGAGATCACCGAAGCGCTGGTGGTCGGCGTCGAGGAGCCCGACGGCGGCTACTGGCTGCCGCTGTTCGTGGTCATGCGACCCGGCTGGGTCCTCGACGACGCGCTCCGCCTGCGGCTCGCCGAGGCCATCCGCCGGGACGCGTCGCCGAGACACGTGCCGGACGACATCGTCGCCGTGCCGGGGATTCCGCACACGATGACGGGCAAGAAGCTCGAGATCCCGGTCAAGCGGCTGCTGCAGGGGCGGGCCCCGGCGGTGGAGCCCGATGCCGTGGACGACCCCGAACTGTTGACGGCGTTCGCCCGGTTGCGGCGCCGCCCCCGAGTCTGACGAGAGAGAAGGACCGAACCAGTGCCGTTGGCCGCGCAGTTCTCCGAGTACGGAACCACCGACGAGCTCACGGTGGTCGAGGTCCCCGACAAGTCCCCCGGGCCGGGCCAGGTGCGGCTCGCGGTGCGGGCGGCAGGGGTCAACCCGATCGACTGGAAGCTGCTGTCGGGTGCGATGCGAGCGCAGATGCTGCTGCAGCTTCCCGCTGGCCTGGGCTCGGATGTCGCGGGCGTCGTCGACCAGCTCGGGGAGGGAGTGTCCACCTGGCAGGTCGGCGACGAGGTACTCGGCAGCTCGGCGTCTCCGGCGTTCGCGCAGTCGGCCGTCGCGGACGCGGGTGCGCTCGTCGCCAAGCCGGCGGGCCTGCCGTGGGAGGTCGCGGGCGGGATCGCGGGAGCCGGGGCGACGGCCTGGACCGTGATCGACGATCTCGCCCTCGCCGCCGGTGAGACCCTGCTCATCCACGCCGCCGCCGGTGGGGTCGGGACGATGGCCGCCCAGGTGGCGCTGGCCCGCGGGGCCAGGGTGATCGGCACCGCGGGCCCGGACAAGCACGAGCTCCTCCGGTCGCTGGGGGTGGAGCCCGTGACCTACGGCGAGGGCCTGGCCGACCGGGTACGAGCGCTGTCCCCCGCGGGTGTCGACGCCGTCCTCGACGCTTCCGGTCGCGGTGAGATCCCCGTCTCGATCGAGCTGGCCGGTGGGCCGGAGCGGGTCCTGACCCTGGTGGCGTTCGACCAGGCGGCGTCCGGGGTGCGGATCCACGTCGGTGGCGGTGGAGCGGACAGCGCCCCTGCCGTCGCGGGCATCGTCGGCCTCATCCAGGAGGGCCGTCTGCGGGTGCCGGTCGCTCGCACCTTCCCCCTCGCCGACGTGGCCGCCGCCCTCGAGCTGAGCCGCGCCGGCCACGTCGCCGGGAAGCTCGTGGTGCTCCCGGTCTGAGCAGCAGAGGGCCCCGGACCCGTGCACAGGTCCGGGGCCATCTGCTCGTTCGGCCTAGTCGGCGAAAATCGGGGCGATGTCCATGTAGATGCGGTAGTCGTGCACCTTCCCGTCCCGCAGCCGGAACAGGTTGCTGCAGGGGAGGGTGTGCTCGCGGCCGTCGTGCCGCCGGTAGTGCACGTCCATGATGGCGACGACCGTGCCCTCCTCGACCTCCCACAGCGAGATGATCTGGTGGCGGATCCCGGCGAGGGAGGCGAGGAACTGCTCGCTCGACGCGACGAACTCGTCCTTGCCGATCACGGGATCGGCGCTGCCGAACCGGAAGTGGAGATCGTCCGTGACGTAGCTGCCGACGGCGTTCGCGTCCTGGTTGTCCACGGCGGCGAAGAGCTCCCGGACGAGCTGGGGTGCGGAGGTCCGTGCTGCGGTCATGTCGACTCCTTCGTCGGGTGGGCTGATGTCAGGCAGGGGCGGCGACGGGCCGGCGACCCGGTCGGGCCGGCTCGGGGAGACCGAGGGTCCGGCTGACGACATCGCAGAGCAAGGCGGCCGGCTCGGGTTCGAGGTGGGTGGCGCGCCAGGCGATGTGACGGTCGGGGCGGACGAGGACGCAGCCGTCGGGATCGACCTCGCGCAGCGACTCCCACTCGCGGTAAGGGTCCGCCGGGCCCGCGCCCGTCCTGCCGATCACGTGGACGCGGATCGGCACGCCGGTCTGTGCGGAGACCGCGGCCGCTGCGGGGATCCAGCCTTCCCCGCTCGGCCCGGTGAGCAGCGCGAACTCGAGGCCGTCGACGAGATCGAGGGTCGACAGGGCGGCCCCGTCGAGCTCCAGCCGGGCGTGGGGGAGGCGTGCGCCGGGCGCGGTCGTCGGGTGGTAGACGAGATCGTCCGTGGCGTTGTCCGTGCCCGGAGCCCCTGCGGGTTCCGGCACGAGGGCTCCTTCCGGGTACCGGTAGCCGAGCTCTAGGCCGTGGGCGTTGAACTGGTGGTCGGTGAGGGAGATCGCGTCGCGGAGCGCGGCTCGCCGCGCGCGGCCCTCGGCCCCGGGTGCGTCGAGGCCGGCCAGGGCCGTCCAGCCCTCGTCGGTGGACTGCCCGGGAACCAGCCCGAGAGCGGCGTCGACGGTGGCCATGTCGCCGAGGCTGGTGATGGCCCGCCCCACGCCCCGGGCGCCGACGGGCTGACGCTCGGTGCTGTAGGTGTCCAGCAGCGAGGTGCCCGCCCGCCCGTCGAGCACGAGGGCCAGCTTCCACGCGAGGTTGTACGCGTCGGCCACCGACATGTTGAGGCCGAGCCCGTTGGTCGGTGGGTGCCGGTGCACGGCGTCGCCCATGCAGAAGGCCCGCCCGCGCGAGTAGCGCGGCGCCACCTGGGCGTTGACCTGCCAGCCTGCCGTGCCCTTGATCGTCACCGGCAGGTCGTCGTCGCCGACGGCCGCGCGGACCCGCCCGACGAGGTCCTCCGTCGTCAGCTCGGCGAGATCGTCCTCGTCGGGGTCGTACATGAAGACCAGGACGAACTCGGTGAACGGCTTGTGGCAGATGATCGTGCCCAGGCGCAGCGGCGGCAGCGGTCCGGGCATGACGTTCCAGATCAGCACCCCGGGCCGGTGTGCCAGGTAGGGCGCGAGATCGGCCTCGAACCAGACGTTGGCGGCGTGGGCGAGCCCGGCCGGGCCCTCGACAGTGAGCCCGGTCTGCTGCAGGACCCGGCTGCGGGCACCGTCGGCGCCGATGAGATACCGGGCCCGGACGACGTGCTCGGTGCCGGACTCGCGGTCCCGCACGACGGCGGTGACGCCGTCGGCGTCCTCGGTGAAGCTCTCCAGCTCCACCCCGAACCGGATGTCGGCGCCGGCGTCCCGGGCGGCCTCGACCAGCATGGGTTCGAAGACCGTCTGCGGGCAGTTGGCCATCGGGCACGGGCTCGCGGCCCGGTAGTTCCCCGCCACGCGAGCACCCGTCCCCCAGGTCTCGGACCGCACGACCTCGCGGCCGGCGAGGCTGGTGACCCACAGGTTGTTCCGCATCAGCTCCTGCGGGGTGGCGACCGCCAGGAACCGGTCCTCGATCCCCAGGTGCCGCATGATCTCGACCGTCCGCTGGTTCACGATGTGCGCCCGCGGGGTGTGCGCGGTTCCGGGATGCCGCTCCACGAGCAGGCTGTCGACGCCGTAGCGGGCCAGTGCCAGGGACGACACCAGCCCGGCCGGACCACCTCCGACGACGAGGACCGGGACTTCGGTCGGGAGGTGGCGGGCCGAGGGGTGTTCGTGCGTCACTGCGGACTCCTCTGTGTTCGGACCGCCGGGATCAGGCCGGCACGGCGGCGCGGCACTCCTGCCGGATCTCGCCGACGCCCTCGATCCGGCTCACGACGACGTCACCCGGCGAGAGGAAGCGCTTCGGGTTGCGGGCTGCCCCGACCCCGGCCGGAGTTCCGGTGAAGATCACGTCGCCCGGTCGCAGCGGGCAGATGGCGGAGAGCACGGACACGAGCTCGGGCAGCGACCACACCATGGCCGACGTCCGCCCCTTCTGGACCTGCTCGCCGTTGATCTCGCAGACCAGCTCCAGGTCGTCGCGATCGGGCAGCTCGTCGGGGGTGACCAGCCACGGGCCGATCGGCCCGAACCCGGCGTAGGACTTGCCGAGGGAGAACTGGGGAACGGGTCCGGCCGACTGCACGGTGCGTTCCGAGTAGTCCTGACCCACGCAGACCCCTGCGACGTGCGACCACGCGTCGGCCACGGACACAGCGTCCGCCGGCTCGCCGATGATCGCCACGAGCTCGATCTCCCAGTCCACCGCGCCGCTCGGCAGCGGCAACGGCGTGAACGGGCCCGCCAGCGACGAGACGAACTTGGTGAAGGTCGGCGGGACGACGTCCCGCTCGGCCTCCATCCCGGACTCGGCCGCGTGGTCGAGGTAGTTCAGGCCGATCGCGAACACCTGCTCCGGCTGCGGCGCGACCAGGCCGAGCCGGCTCTCGTCGACCGCGAACTCCTCCGCGCCTGCGGTCCCGCCCGAGTCCACCCACTGCCGGAAGCCCGACCACTGCTGGTACAGCTCGGCGACCGACGGGCCGAAGCGGCCTCCGCTCGCTGTCGCCACGTCGATCCCGACGCCGCTCGCCCGCATCACCGTGGCACGTCCGGACACCGAAGCCAATCGCACGCCGACCTCCGCTAGTCACGTCGTTGTGCCGCGAGACAACCAGCTGCGGAGAGACAAGTCAACAAATATCTCGAGATTTGTAGGCTTATGCGATGTCGGGCGTGTACGGTCCGGTCGAGCGAAGAGGCTCGGGCGAAGGGATAGCGGCATGGCACTGCACCGACTGACGTCGATCGCCCTCGGGGTGCCGGACGCGGCAGCCGTCGGGGACTACTACGAGCAGTTCGGACTCGTCCGCGGGTCCGGTGGCCTCTTCACCACCGAGGACGGCGGCAGCAGCCTGACGCTCGAGCCCGCGCAGCACCGGCAGCTGCGTCGCCTGGGCGTGGGCGCCGACGATCCGGACGACATCGCCCGGATCGACTCGGCGCTGGCCGCGCTCGGCATTCCCGCCGTCGTCGCCCGGGACGGGCGGACACTGCGGACGCGGGAACCGGTGGCAGGGTTCGTCGTCGAGGTCGGCGTCGCTCCGCGCCACTCCCCCGAGCCCGCCGAGCCGGTGCCGCTCAACGGGCCAGGCCGCGCCGAGCGCCCGAACGTCCGAGCGCCGGGGATCCTGCGTACGGGCCCCGTGCGGCCGCACCGCCTCGGCCACGTGGTGATCGGGACGACCGATCGGGTCGTGACCCAGCGCTTCTTCGTCGAGGGCCTCGGCTTCCGGGTCAGCGACACGGTCAAGGAGTTCGCCGCGTTCCTGCGCTGCTCTCCCGACCACCACAACGTCTTCGTCCAGGCGGCCCCGGTCAACTTCCTGCACCACACGGCCTGGGAGGTCGATGACGTCGACGAGGTCGGGCGGGGAGCGATGGGCATGCTCGAGGGGCACCCCGAGCGGCACGGGTGGGGTCCCGGCCGGCATTTCCTCGGTTCGAACTTCTTCTGGTACCTCCGCGATCCCGCGGGCAACTTCGCCGAGTACTTCTCGGACATGGACGCGATCCTCGACGACCAGCTCTGGACGCCGGACGACTGGGAGGGGGTCAAGGCGATGTACGCCTGGGGCCCCGAGCCCTCGCCGTCGTTCCTGCAGCCCGAGGACGTCGTGGCGCGGATCGTCGGCGCCCATTCGGCGGGCTGAGGTGACTCTCGTGCGCGGACTCGATGGGAAGGTCGCCGTGATCACCGGAGTCGCCCGGGGTCAGGGTCGCAGCCACGCGATCCGGCTCGCCTCCGGGCGTCGACATCATCGGGCTCGACATCTGCCGCAACATCCCGGGAATCGAGTACGACCTGGCGACCGAAGCCGATCTCGAGGAGACGGCGCAGGCGATCGAGCGGGAGGGTGCCCGGGCCCTGCTCCGAGTCGCCGATGTCCGCGACCCGGAGGCGGTCCGCGCCGTGGTCGACGAAGGAGTGGCGGCGTTCGGTCGGCTGGACGCCGTCGTGGCGAACGCCGGTGTCGTCGCCGCCGGGGCCGTCGGGGCGATCCCGGCCGAGATGTGGCGGACCGTCGCCGAGATCGACCTGGACGGCGTGTGGCACACGATGACCGCCACCGTGCCGCACATCAGGGCGGGTGGCCGTGGCGGCGCGATCCTGCTGATCAGCTCGATCGCCGGGCTGGCGCCGCTCACCCACCTCACCCACTACGCCGCGGCGAAGCACGGGGTCGTGGGCATCATGCGGAGCCTGGCCAACGAGCTGGGGCCGGAGTTCATCCGCGTCAACACCGTGAATCCGACCAACGTGGACACGGCGATGATCCACAACTCGTTCGGGTACCGCCTGATGATGCCGGACGTCGAGCGGCCGGGGCGGGCGGACGCCGAACGGCCGGACGGCCCCTACGCCCGTCCGCATGCCATCCCCGTGCCCTGGGTGGACCCCGCGGACGTGAGTGCGGTGGTCGCCTTCCTGCTGTCCGACGAGGCTCGCTACATCGCGGGCGTGGCCGTACCCGTCGACGCCGGCTGGCTCGTCAAGCACTGACGCCGCGGTGATCACCACGTTCGCGTTCTTCCGGAGGCGGGCGGACCTGACCCTCGAGACCTTCGGCGCCCACTGGCGGGACGTCCACGGTCCCTGGTCGGCGTGCTCCCGTACCTGCGCGGGTACGTCCAGAACCATCGGTACCCGGCACCGGCCGGTCCGTCGGACGAGGGGTGGGACGGCGTGGCCGGGTTCTGGTGGGACGACCGCGAGGCGGCGGCGCGGCCGGCGACCGATCCGGCGTTCACGGAGTCGGGGCTCCGGGACGAGCCGAACTTCCTCGACCCGGAGTCCCTGCGCAGCGTGGTGACGGAGCCGTTCCCGGTGTCCGGACCCTCCCGGCCGCTGCCCGATCCGGCCGTGAAGGTCCTGCTGGCGCTGCGGTTCCGGGCCGGGTCGGTGGGTCCGGGTGTCGTCGAGGCGACCCGGCGGCACGCTGCCGTCGAGGCGGCCGCCGCGGGTGCCGACCGGGCGCTGCTGCACATTGCTCTGCCCGGACAGGAGCCGGTCGCCGACGCCGTGGTCGAGATGTGGTGGCGCGATCCGCGCGGCTATGCCCGATGGTCGGCGGATCCGACCCCGCGCTCGAGCCCGGGTGGGGTGGCTCTGATCGACGCGGAGGCGTCGGCGACGTTCGTGGCCCGCGCACACCGTGATCGCCCCACCAGGCTGCTGAGCCGGCCCGCTTATGCGGGATCGGCGACCCGCACGAGACTGCGCCCCAGGTTGCGCCCCTCGAGCAGCCGGACGAGCGCCGCGGGCGCGTCGTCGAGGGTCGGGGCGATCTCCTCCAGATGGCGCAGCCTGCCGTCCGCGAGCCAGGCCGCCAGCCGTGCGGCCACCTCGTCGAGCCGGTGCAGGTGGTCGGTGGCGAGGAAGCCCTCCATCCGGACCCGTTGCACCAGCAGTCGGCGTTCGAAGCGCGGACCCGTGGCCTTGCCGTCCGGGGGGAGACTGATCGTGCCGCAGACCGGGATCCGGGCGCCGACGGCCACGTTCTCCAACGCCGCGTCGAGGGTCCGGCCACCGACGGAGTCGAAGTAGATGTCGACGCCCGCCGGGCACTCGCGGGCGATGGCCGCCGCGAGGTCCGGCTCGGCCCGGTAGTCGATGGCGGCGTCGAACCCGAAGGTGTCCAGGCAGATCCGGCGCTTCTGCTCGGACCCGGTCAGGCCCACGACGCGCGCACCGTGGATCGAGGCGAGTTGTCCCGCGGTCGCTCCGACGGCTCCGGCGGCGGTGCTCACCAGTGCCGTGGCACCGGGTCCGGGCCGGCCGATCTCGACCATGCCCACGTACGCGGTGAGCCCGGTGATCCCCAGCACCCCGAGCGCGGTGGAGGGCGGTGCGAGCCGCGGATCCACCCGTCGCTGGATGTCGGTCCCGGCCAGAACCGCCCACTCCTGCCAGCCGGTCATGCCCACCACGAGCTCGCCGGGCCGGAACCCCGGATCGCGGGACCGGACGACCTCGCCGAGCCCGAAGCTGCGCATCGGTTCGCCGACCGGCACCGGCTGCGCGTAGTTCGGCCCGTCGACCAGCCAGCCGCGCATCGCGGGATCGACCGAGACCGTCAACGTCCGCACCAGCACCTCACCCGCCGAGAGCTCCGGTCGCGGGCCCACCCGGGCGGCGAAGTCCGACTCCGCGGGCGGGCCGGAGGGTCGTCGGAGCAGGACGATCTGCCTGTTGGCGCCCACCCTGGCATCAGCCGGCCCGGGACGGCGCCCCGGAGAGCGCCCCGACCCGGCTCATGATCCGCAGGGTGTGCTCGTAGTGCTCGGTGAGCAGCCGCACGGCGAGCTCGGCGTCGCGGCCCACGGTGGCCTCGAGAATGCCTCGATGCTCGCCGGCCACGTCACGGTCGGGCTCGTCGCCCAGGGGCCCGGACCAGCACCGGTACATCTCCGTGGCGTCCCGGAACTGGTCGGCGATCTGCAGCAGGCGCCGGTTCGGGCAGGCGCTGAGCAGGCAGTGGTGGAAGTTCCAGTGCGCCCTCATCCAGTCGTCCTGGATGGCGCCGTCGTCGTCCATGGAGCGCGACCCGGCCAGCGTGTGATGGGCGGCCACGAGCGTGGACTCCCACTGCAGGTCGCCGTGCTCGATCGCGGCGCGCAGCGCCGTCGACTCGACCAGCACCCGGGCCTCGGTGAGGTGCTGCAGGTCCTCGACGGAGATCCGGGCGACACGGAAACCGCGTTGCGGCTCGGAGACGACGAGGCCCTCGCCGGCCAGCCGGGGAAGGATCTCCCGCAGGACGCCGCTACTGATCCCGTAGTCCTGGCACAGCGTGGCCGAGAGCAGCCGGGCTCCCGGCTGGTGTCGCCCGCTGAGGATGTCGGTGCGGAGCCGGCGGTAGATCTCGTCGACCCGCGTCGTGGCCTGCGCCATGTTCGCAGTAAAGCACATCTGGAGCGCAAAGCTCAGATTCTCGAGAATTTCTTGACTCTGCGAGAGCCGCATGCTTGTGTGTCGCTCGACACCGGAGCAGGGCGAGGACGGCCGGCGGCTCCGATCGCGGACGAGGAGGTCTGCCATGCGATTCACGTTGTGGAACACCGGCGCCGACCCCGGGGAGTTCTTCGCTCTCGCCCAGGCCGCCGAGGGCTGCGGCTGGTCGTCGATGTGTCTCAACGAGTCGGTCTTCCAGCCGATCGACGTGGCGAGTCGTTACCCGTACACCCCGGACGGCATGCGCTTCTGGCCGACCGACTCGCCCTACCTCGAGCCGATGACCCTGCTGCCGGCCGTCGCGGCCGCGACACAGCGGCTCCGGGTGTACCCGTTCGTCACCAAGCTCGTGCTGCGGGATCCGCTCCTGCTCGCCAACCAGGTCAAGACGGCCTCGTTGCTGTCGGGGGGCCGGTTCTCGCTCGGTGTCGGAATGAGCTGGATGCGCGAGGAGTACGCCTTCTGCGGCATCGACTGGGCAAGCCGCCGGCAGCGGTTCGTCGAGATGATCGAGATCGTCCGGCTGGCCGTGACGGGAGCGGTGGTCGAGTACCACGGCGAGATCTTCGACCTGCCGCCCTTCCAGCAGGCGCCGGGCATCCAGGCGCCGGTCCCGGTGCTGGTCGGCGGGCACCGGCCGTGGAGCCTCCGCACCGCGGCCCGGATCGGCGACGGCTGGTGCGGCGTCCCCGGCCCGATCGACGAGATCATCCGGACCGCGACCGAGGTGCTCGCCCTGGTCGACGAGGCCGGCCGCGACCGATCGGGGTTCGAGATCCACGCCGGCGCTCTCGACGCCGTGACCGTAGACGACTATCGGCGCCTGCGCGATGCGGGGGTGACCGACGCCGTCGTCATGCCCTGGCTCGGTGGCGATCTGGCCGCCAGCGCGGGCGACAGCGAGCTCGCCGTGCGTGCGCACAAGATCGACGCCGTCAAGCGGTTCGCCGACACCGTGATCGACGCGCTCTGAGCGCGCCCGTCCCCGAACCGAGGAGGATCTGGTGACCACCGAGACCGAATCCGGCACCGCCGTCCTGGCCGACCGTTTCACCGCGGCCATCGCCGCGGCCGACATGACCACGATGCGCGAGCTCTACACCCCCGACGCGGTGATCTGGCACTGCACCGACGGGATCGAGCTGTCCGTCGACGAGCTGGACGGGCTGCTCACGGCCATCGGCTCGGTGTCGACCTGTGCGATCGAGGTGACCTCCCGCCAGCCGACGGCCCAGGGCTTCGTGCAGACGCAGGTCAACTCCTACACGCTGGCGGACGGCGGAGCCGTCGTCCTCCGCTGCGCCCTGCTCGTGCGGACCCGCTCGGGGCGCATCGAGCGTGTCGACGAGTACCTGGACGGCGCGGCGCTGGCACCCCTCCTCGCGGCACTGCCGACCACGTGACACGACCCCACCCGGTGCCCGGCCAGAGCCGGCCCGGCACCGCCGAACGGAAGGACGACATGGTGATGATGTGCGTGCGCCGAGCATGGCGCAGACCCCTGGGCGTCGTTGTCGCCGTTCTTGGCATCGCGCTCGCCGCCTGTGGAACCTCCACCCAGGCCGGGCCCGCAACGGGCGCCGGTGCGACCTACTCGCCCCTCGCGCAGCAGGTTGCCGACCTGGCAGCCGGCAAGCTCCTCTACGGTCCGACCAGCGGTGTCGTGGATCCGGCCCAGCTGCGCGCGCCCCAGGCGTCGGACATCAAGGCCGTCCCCTTCAGCGCGGCGGGGAAGAACCTCAAGATCGCCGTGGTGAGCTGCGCGGCGATCTCGCCGCAGTGCCGGCACACGTCCGACATCACCGCGGCCTATCTGGCCGAGCTGGGGATCGCGTCGCAGATCTTCTCATCGGACTACACCCCGGCCGGCAACCAGCAGGCCATGAACTCGGCCCTGGCCTACCAGCCGGACGCGATCATCGAGTACGCGGTGGCGCCCAGCACCATCGGCGCGCAGATCGCCGAGGCGCAGAGCCGCAGGATCCCGGTGATCGGCGGAATCGCGACCAAGGCGACCGACGGGGGGAACCTCGACGCGTACGTCCCGCAGGGCTCGAACCTCTACCAGATCGCGGCCGCGGCGCAGATGACGGTGGCCGGTCGCGGCGCCGTCAACGTGCACTGGCTCAACGCGCCGGAGTTCCCGCAGCTCGAGGTCGGGGCCGGCACGGCCTTCCTGAAGACCGTCTGTCCCGGCTGCGGGCTCAGCGAGGGCACCGAGACGGCCGCGCAGGTCACCAACCCCGTGCAGATGGGGCAGCTGGTCACCTCGATCATGCGCGCGAACCCCGACACCACCTACCTCACCCTGGCCTCGGCCTGCGCGGATCTGCAGTCGGCCGCGGCGGCACTGCGCCAGCAGCAGCGCGGCACCCTCGTCGCCGGGGGATGCGGCTCGTCCGCGATCGCCGCCATGAACGCGGGCAACCTGCCCTTCGCCACGGGCAGTGTGGAGCCGTGGACGGCGCTCGCGTCGATCGACCAGGCGTTGCGGCTCATCTCCGGTCAGCCCGCGCTGCCCGAGAGCGAGACTGGTCCGGCCGCCTACCTCGTGACCCCGCAGAACACACCGGACCGCGGGACGACGGGTGACTACGGTGCCCTGGACCGCTGGACGGTGTCGCTGTTCGACTACGTGGCGCCCTACAGCGCGGCGTGGGGCGCGGACCTGTCCGGCGTCGTCGCGAGCGAGAAGTAGGCCCGGTGGTGACAGCTCCCGCCCACACCGACCAGGGCGCGACGCCGCCGGCGATCGAAGCCCGCGGGGTCGAGAAGGTCTACGGGGCGACGGTCGCGCTCGCCGGGGCCGAGCTCGTGACCCGTCCGGGCGAGATCCACGCCCTGCTCGGGGAGAACGGAGCCGGCAAGTCGACGCTCGTCCGCATCCTGGCCGGGGTCGAACGCGCGGACGAGGGCACCGTCCGGCTGCTCGGCGAGCCCGTCGACGGCGTGCCCCCGGCGTCGGCCGCCTTCATCCACCAGGATCTCGCGCTCTTCCAGAGCCTCACGGTGGCCGAGAACGTCGCGGTGGTGGGCGGCTACGCCCGCCGCCTCGGCCTCGTCGACGACCGCGCGACCCACCGCAGGGTGGGGGAGCTGCTGGATCGGCTCGGCATGGACATCGACCCGCGGGCCCTGGTCGGCGAGCTCCCGCTCGCCGACCAGACCGCCGTGGCGGTGGCCAGGGCGCTCTCCCACGGGGTCCGCCTCATCGTGCTCGACGAGCCGACCGCCTACCTGGAGGCGAAACAGGTCCGGAACCTGCTCAGGCTGCTCGGCAGGCTCCGCGACGAAGGCGTCGCGTGCCTGCTCATCACCCATCGCGCGGGCGACGTCCTGGACTGGTGCGACTCGTTGACGGTCCTGCGCGACGGCCGCACTGTGGCGTCGCGCCCTGCCGCCGGCCTGGCCGAACGCGACCTCGTCGAGCTCATCAGCGGGGAGCTGCCGACCGTCGGGCAGGAGCGGGCGGCCGCTCCGGTCGCTGTCGACCCCGGTGAGCCGCTGCTGGAGCTGGACGACGCCCGGGCCCCCGCCTTCGGGCCGCTGTCGCTGACCGTGCGCCGCGGCGAGATCGTCGGGCTCTGCGGGCTAGCCGACTCGGGCGCCTTCGAGGTGGGCAGGGCCGTCTTCGGGCTCACAGGCCTGACCGGGGGGCGCATGGTGCTCGACGGCCGCGAGGGCGCCCCGCCGTCGCCGGCGGCGGCGGTCACGGCGGGTATCGCGTACGTCCCGTCCGAGCGGCGGGCAGCCGGGATCGCCGAAGGACTCTCGGTGCGCGAGAACATCTTCATGCGGCCGGGTGATCGCTGGTTCACGCCGCTGCGGCCCCGCCGCGAGCGCCGCCGGGCCGTCGAGCTGGTGACCGCGATGGGCGTCTACCCGCCGTTGCCCGAGCGCCCGATCACGGCGTTCAGCGGCGGGAACCAGCAGAAGGCGGTGCTCGCGAAGTGGTTGCGGACCGAGCCGCGCCTGCTCGTGCTCAACGACCCGACGGCCGGGGTCGACCTGGCGGCCAAGGCCGACATCCACCGGCGGCTGCGCGCGATGGTCACCGAGCGCGGGCTCGGCGTACTGCTGATCAGTTCCGACTTCACCGAGGTCGCCGAGCTGGCCGACCGCGTCCACGTCATGCACCGCGGCCTGGTCGCGGGCGAGGTGGACGGGCGGTTGACCGGCCCGGGTGAGCTGGTGACCCTCGCCTACGGAGGAACGTCATGACCCAGACCCAGCCGGAGCGGGCCCTGCGAACTCCGCCGGAGCGCCGCCCCCGCACGGTCACCGCGGACGGGGGTGCCACGCTGCACCTGTTCGGCCGGTTCGGGCTGCCGATGCTGCTGGTCCTCGTCGTCGCCCTGTTCTCGTTCTGGAAGCCGGCGAGCTTCTTCGCCTGGTCCAACTTCAACGCCACCTTCGCCCAGCAGGCCATTATCGTCATGGTGGCGCTCGGCGCGATGGTGCCGCTCATCGTCGGGGAGTTCGATCTCTCGATCGGGGCGAACGCGGGCTTCGCCGCCATCCTCACCGTGGGGCTCAGCGAGCTGCAGGGGCTCCCACCGTGGCTCGCGATCCTGCTCGCCGTGGCGGCGTCGGCCGTCATCGGCCTGCTCAACGGCCTGATCATCACCCGGCTGCGGGTCAACTCCTTCGTGGCCACCCTGGGGACGGCGACGGCGATCGGCGGCATCGGGCAGCTCTACACTGATCAGCGCGACATCCAGAGCGTGCCGCCGGAGCTGCTCACGATCGGCCGGGCGACCTTCGCCGGCCTGCCGATCACCGTCATCGTCGCCGTCGTCGTCGCAGCGTTACTGGCGGTGGTCCTGCAGCTGCTCCCGATCGGCCGCCAGCTCCTCGCGGTCGGGGCCAACCGCAAGGCGGCCGAGCTCACCGGGATCCGCCCGGAGCTGCGCATCGTGACGGCCTTCGTCATGGGCGGGGTGATCGCCGGGATCGGTGGGGCGCTCTACGGCGCCAACCTCGGGGCCGCCGGGAACCAGACCGGCGCGACACTGCTGCTCCCGGCCTTCGCCGGCGCCTTCCTGGGCTCCACCACGATCACGCCCGGCCGCTACAACGTGCTCGGCACGCTGGTCGCGGTCCTGCTGCTCGCCTTCACCGTCTCCGGCCTCGAGCAGGTCGGCGTGCAGCCCTGGATCGAGGCGGTGGTGCAGGGGTTCGCCCTGATCGCCGCCGTCGGGTTCTCGTCCTGGGCCATCCGCCGGCGGACACAGCTCATGCGCAACGCCCAGCTCGCTCTGCTCGCGGCGCAGGACACCGCGGCCCCCACCCCGAAGGAGCCCGCATGAACAGGTTCGCCGGCAGGGTCGTGGCGATCACCGGAACCGGTGACGGTCAGGGAAGGGTCGCCGCGCGCCGTTTCGCCGCGGAGGGCGCGCTGGTCGTTGGCGCTGACCTCGACGCCGCCGCCGCCGCCCTCACCGAGAAGCTCGTCCGCGACGACGGGCGGGAGATGCTCTCGGTCGCCGGGGTCGACCTCACCGACGAGGCCGACGTCGTGCGGTTCGTCGGCGCGGCGGCGGACCGCCACGGCCGGATCGACCTGCTCTACAACAACGCCGCCGCGGCTCGCCTCGGCGACGTCACGCACACGTCGGAGGCCGACTTCGACTTCACCTTCCGCGGCGTCGCCCGCATTCCCTGGCTGCTCACCAAGCACGCCGTCCCGCACCTGCGGGCCGGGACCGATCCCGCGATCGTCAACACCGCCTCGGTGTCGGGCATCGTCGGGGCCGGGATGGTCGGCAACGCGCCCCTCCTCGCGGCGTACGGCGCCGCGAAGGCCGCGGTCATCCGGCTGAGCCAAATCTGCGCGGTCGAGCTCGCCGCCTCCGGGATCCGGGTCAACTGCATCTCGCCCGGCTTGATCGACACCCCGGCCGTCGCCGGCATCCTCGGGACGGGCGTCGACGACCGACTCCGCGGCTGGCACGAGGAGCAGACCCTCGTGGGGCGCATCGGCACCCCCGACGACGTCGTCTCGGCCGCGATGTTCCTCCTCTCGTCGGACGCCTCGTACATCACCGGCCACAACCTGGTCGTCGACGGTGGCTGGGTCGCGTCCGGGGGAGCGGGCCGCCCCCATCGCGACGTGGTCGAGGCCCTCGAGGCCTCGCTCGCCGCCGGCCTGCGCTACTGACCCACACCCGACCGTCGGAAGGACCCTCATGCCTGACGTCGATGCCGTCCGCACCCACGCCGTCGCTCTCGCCGAGAAGGTCGTCATGACGTGCGGGAACCTCCGCCCGCACGACGTCCGCCACGACTTCGCGCCGGACGCCGTCCTCGCGCTGCCGTACGCGCCGCAGGGCACGCCGACCGAGGTCGTGGGACGGGACGAGATCGTGGACTACATCTCGCTGCTGGGTGGCTTCATCCCGCCGGGTGCGTTCGCGGACCACACCTTCGACTCCCTCGCCGGCGACCCTGGTCTCGTCGTGGCCCGGTACACGATCGACACCACGCTGGTCAGCACGGGGCTGCCGTACACCAACCGCTACGTCACTCTCGTCACGGTGCGTGATGGCCAGGTGATCCGCTACGAGGAGTACTTCAACCCGCTGACCTGGCTCGCGGCGCAGGGCCGGGCCGTCGACGGCGTCGCCCAGTGACCCGGCTTCTCGAGCGCCGGGTCGCGTTCGTCAGCGGCGTCGCGCGCGGCCAGGGCCGCAGCCACGCGGTGCGCCTGGCGGAGGAGGGGGCCGACATCATCGGTGTCGACGTCTGTGCCAACGACGACACCGTGCACTACGACCTCGCCACCGAGGACGATCTCGCCGAGACTGCGGACCTCGTCGCCGCGACCGGGCGGCGCGCGTTCCTGCGCAAGGCCGACGTCCGGGAGTTCGACCAGGTCGACGCGGTCGTCCGGCAGGGCGTCGCGGAGTTCGGCCGGCTGGACGTCGTCGTGGTCAACGCCGGCATCTTCTCCGCCGGTCCCGGGATCGAGCTGTCCGAGCGGACCTGGCGGACCATGGTCGACGTCAACCTCACCGGCGCGTGGATCACCGCCCGGGCCTGCGTCCCCCACATCCGCGCCGGCGGCAGCGGTGGCTCCGTCGTGTTCACCAGCTCGGTCTGCGGACTGATCACCCCGAGCGGGCTCGCGCACTACAACGCGACGAAGTTCGGTGTGGTCGGGCTGATGCGCACGCTCGCCGCCGAGCTGGGTCCGGAGTTCATCCGGGTCAACTCGGTCAACCCGGGGAACGTCGACACACCGATGATCGACAACGACGGCACCCGGCGTCTCTTCATGCCCGGGCTCGAGCACCCCACCCGCGCGGACGCGCGCAAGCCCGACTCGCCCTACGTGGTCGGGAACGCGATTCCGGTCCCGTGGGTCGAGGCCGTCGACGTCAGCAACGCCGTCGTGTTCCTGGCCTCGGACCGCGCCCGCTACATCAGCGGCGTCGCCCTTCCCGTCGACGCCGGCTACCTGGCCAAGCAGTAGGAGGACATCCATGGGACAGCTCGAAGGCAGGGTCGCGTTCGTCACCGGAGTGGCCCGTGGGCAGGGCCGCAGCCACGCGGTCCGGCTCGCCGAGGAGGGTGCCGACATCATCGGCATCGACGTGCTTCAGGACGATCCGACCGTCCACTACCCGCTGGCCACCCGGGCCGATCTCGACGAGACCGCCTCCCTCATCGAGAAGACCGGGCGCCGCGCGCTGCTGTCCCGCGCCGACATCCGGAACCTGGCCGAGGTGACGGCCGCCGTCGACCGCGGTGTGGCCGCACTGGGCCGGCTCGACGTCGTCGTCGCCAACGCGGGCATCTTCTCGATGGGTGCGCTCCTCGACCTGGACGAGCGCACCTGGCAGGACATGATCGACGTCAACCTGACCGGCGCGTGGCACACGATCAAGGCGGCGGTGCCGCACCTGCGGTCAGGGGGGCGCGGCGGCTCGGTGATCATGATCTCCTCGGGTGCCGCGCTCATGCCGCCGCGTGGCATCGGCCACTACAACGCGGCGAAGGCCGGGGTCGTGGCGCTCGCCACGACCCTCGCCCAGGAGGTCGGCCCCGAGCTCATCCGGGTCAACTGCATCAACCCGGGCAACGTCGACACCCCGATGATCGACAACGACGTCACGCGGCGCCTCTTCATGCCCCAGCTCGAGAACCCGACCCGCGCGGACGCCGAGAAGCCGAACTCCAACTACGTGGCCGTCAACGTGTTGCCCGTGCCGTGGGTCGATCCTGCCGACATCACCGAGCTCGTGCTGTTCCTGGCATCCGACGCGTCCCGGCACATCACCGGTGTGGCCGTTCCCGTCGACGCCGGTTACCTGATCAAGAAGAACTGACGGAGCGCCGGCGCATCGCCAGGAGACGCCGGATTCCGCGGCCCCGCGAGGGCGTACCCGCACCCTCCCCTGCGGTCCGGGAGGCACACGCTCGCATGATCGGGTTCATGAGGGAGTGGTCCGTCCTGCCGGAGGTCCGGTACCGGGAGCAGCGGGCGGCGGCCGGCTTGGGAGACCGGAGCAGAAGCAGGAATGGCTGGCGTTCCTCGCGGGCCAGATCCGTTCCGTTTTGCGATGACCGCGCCCGACGTGGCGAGCAGCGACGCGACGAACATTCGCGCCCGGATCCACCGTGACGGCTCTCTGCCGGCATCTCCTCGGAGCTGGCGCCGTTGTAGAACGTCTCCTTGGCGTAGCGACGTGCCCCGAGGGCGTCCCACTGGCTCGCCGTCTGCGGGAAAGTTGTCGTGGACGTCGTCGAGCGCTTGGCCGGGCCGCACCTTGAGTGTCGTAGGCCGGGACCGCCCCGCGAGAGAACAAGACGGGGATGGACGAAGTCCAGGGGGACGTCGAGCAGGAAGAACAGTCCGTCGACGGCGGCCGACAGCCCGCGCCGCGTGCTCGAGGGGTCACGAGGTTCATCCAGGCCACCGAGTCGTCCTTGCCGAATATGTGCCTGCCGCGCACATCGAGATGGTTCGTTCATCCCGCTGGGGCGGACTCAACTGGTGGTTCGTCGCGGTGTGCCGGCGGACCCCCGAGCTCACCTACGTCTTGCTAGAGGGGGCCCATCGGAAGATCACGTCCTGGTCGTTCGGGCACCGGGTGCGCCAGGCCGGGCTGGTCGGCTCGATGCTCGAATCGGGGACTGCTTCGACAACGCCCTCGCCGAGAGCTTCTCTCCCCCATGCAGGTCGAGCTGCTCGACCGCCGAACCTGGCGGACCCGCCACGAGCTGGCGAACGCAATCTTCGAGTGGATCGAGGCGTTCGACGACCCCGTGCGGCGCCACTCCGGGCTGGACTGCCTCCTACTCGCCGACTATGAACCAAGCCCACAACCCGGCCGCTGACGCGGCCTGAACCCACACCCCACGAGTCCGTGGCAGCGGGGGGAGGTCAGCTCTGGCTTGGAGATTTCAGTGTCAGGAGACGACGCGGAGGGTGATGCCGTGTGCGGCGCACAGCGCCTGGATCTGTGTGTCTGCGTGCTCGGTGATCACGGCGTCGATCGGGCCGAGATCGCAGACGGTGACGAAGTCGTTGATGCCGAACTTGCTGCTGTCGATCGGGACGACCACGCGCCGTGCGCGCTCGATGGTGGCCTGCTTCACCTGCGCGTCCGCGACGTCGGCGACGGAGATCCCGTCCTCGGTGAAGCCGCTGGCGCTGATGAACGCGACGTTCACGGTGAACCGGCTCAGCGTGTCCAGCGCCACGGGCCCGACGATCGTGCCGCCGAGCGAGCGCAGCGTCCCGCCCACGAGGGTGTGCCGGATGCCGGGCTTGTCCGCCAGCGCGGTGGCGACGCCGATCGCGTTGGTGAGGACGTTGACCGGCTGCTGCTCGAGCTGCTCTGCGATCCGCTGCACGGTGGTGCCGCCGTCGAGGTAGATGGAGTCGCCCGGGGAGATCTCGTCGAGACAGGCCCGGGAGATCAGGTCCTTCGCCGCGCCGTGCCGGGCGAACCGATCGTCGATCGTGGGCTCGAAGAGGGGGCGCACCGCGATGGCACCGCCGTGCGTGCGGCGGAGCCGCTTCTGCTGCTCGAGGAGGGTGAGGTCCTTGCGGAGGGTGGGCTCGGAGACGTTCATCAGGCTCACCAGCTCGGCGATCCTGACCCGACCCTGTGACTCGAGCATGGTCAGGATCCGCTGACGTCGTTCCTCAGCGAACACCGGTTGCTCCTCAGTCATCGGCGCGACGGTAACAGGAGGTCATCGGCCCTGGGTGAGGTACTCGTGCACCGCGCAGCGCACCGCGGTGTCGTGCGCGGTGGGGTCGACCAGCTTGCGCGGAAGCCGCCGCACACGCGCGCGCGGGAGGAACGCGGCCAGGCGCAGCCCGAGGTCGAGTGGATGGACCGGGTCGCGCGGGGCGACCAGCACCAGCGTGTCGACGGTGAGCCGCCGGTAGGCCTCGCGGTCGGGCAGCGGCAGGCTGCGGGGGAGCTCCGCCAGCACTCGGGAGTTCTCGCGGGCACCGGGCCGGCGAAACTGCCCGAGCAGCGACCGGGCCATCGCCGGGGCCTCCCGGGCGATGCGACGGTGCACGGCGCCGGCCTCGAAGGCCTGCTCGCCCGCCGCGGGGCCCAGCTCCGCGAGCAACTCGGCGACGACCCCGAAGGGCGCGAGGTTCGGAGCCGGACTGCGATCCAGCCACGACGGCCGGACCAGGACGAGCCGGTCCACGAGATCGGGTCGGGCGGCCGCGAGCGCCAGGGCGACCCCGGCGCCCATGGATACCCCGACGACCGGCATCGGGCCCGCCGAGATCCGCCCGGCGGCGACGAGGCCGTCGAGCAGCTCGGCGGTGAGGTAGGCGAAATGGGCGAACGTGACGGGCTCGTCGGAGTCGATCGCGGAGTCGCCGTGGCCCGGCATCTCCGGGACGATCCGGGTGTGACGGCCCTCCGCCGGGAGCAGGCCCAGTGCCTGCTCACGGTCGCCGCCGAGGCCGTGCAGCAGCAGCACGGGCGGGCCCTCGCCGGTCACGACGTGGGCCAGCCGCGGCTCCCGGCGCAGCCCGGTCATCGGACGAGGGCCGCGGCGTGCCGGTGCAGCAGGTCCTCGCGGACCCGGGCCGCGTCGGGCTCGGTCACGTCCTGGACGACGAGCGGGACCGGGTCGAGCCCGGCGAGCAGCCGGAACACCCGGTCGTAGTCCATCCCGCCCGCACCGGCGGCGGAGTACCCCTCGGCGACGACGTCCTTGGCCTGTGCCCCGACCACGCGGGGCCCGAGCAGCTCGACGGCCTCGGTGAGGATTCGCTCCTGCTGGGGGAGGGTGGCCGGGGTGAGTAGGTTCGCCGGGTCCAGGACGATGCCGATCGGCGCCCCGTCCCCGAGCTCGCCGAGCAGCCGGGCCGCGGCGGGTGCGTCGACGACGACGTTGCCCGCCTCCGGTTCGACGCCGAGCAGCAGCCCGGCCTCGGCGGCAGCCTCCAGCAGCACGTCGAGCCCGGCACGCAGGTCCCGCCACGCGTCCGGCGCGGTGTTCCCGGGGTGCGCCCGCCACATGTTCCCAGCGTCCCGGGTCCCGGTGCAGAGGGTCACGACCTCCACGCCGAGCATCCCGATCCGGCCGATCAGCTCCACCGCCTCGGCGAGCTGCGCACGGCGCAGGTCCTCGTCGGGATGGATCAGGTTGAAGGTGGCGGAGGCGCTGGGGATGCCGACACCGGCCCGCCGGAACGCGGCTGCGACCTCGCGGAACTCCGCGTCGGTGACGTCGGCGGCCAGGGTCGACCGGCCGATCGCCGCGAAGTTCCAGTGTGCGAGGGCGTAGCCGGCGTCGGCGACCGCGTCGGCCACCTCCGCCGCCGAGGTACGGACGAACGTGCGGGCGAAGATCCCGAGCCTGCCCGCGAGATCCGGCGTGGTGGTCACAGCGTGACCTCGCTCCCCGTCGTCACCGACCGCTGCACGGCGTCGATGAGCCGCACGGCGGCGAGGCCGTCGGCGCCGTCCGGGTCGGGCGCCTCCTGCCCGCGCACGGCACGGGCGAACGCCTCGGCCTGACGCTCGTAGGCGTCCGTGTCGTCGAGTACAGGGGAGACGGAGATCCCGTCCTCGGACGAGTAGGCCTGAACGTCGGACGCCCGCCGGAAGAACGGGAAGTGGGTGTGGGTCGTGGTGTGGCCCAGCGAGCCGAACACCTGGATGCCCTCGGCGCCGGCGCCGGGGACGTCGACCGTGATGGTGACGGTGCCGATGGCGCCCGACGCCAGGGTGACCAGCAGGTTCCACACGTGGTCGCGCCCGAACCCGCGGTGGGCGGCGTGGATCGAGCGGACCTCGCCCAGCAGGTAGCGGACGGTATCGAAGACGTGCGAGCCGTGCGTGGCCAGCAGGTAGCGCTCGCGGTCCGCCTTGAACCCGGCCTCGACCCGGCGGATCCCCGCGTCGTCGAAGGTCTTCGGGAACAGGGTCGCCTCGATCCCGGGGCGCAGCGTGCCGATGCGGTACCAGGCGCTGAACGAGCGGACCTCGCCGATCTTCTCCCGCACGAACCGCTTGGTGAACTGCAGGCCCGGATCGTGCCGCTTCATGCTGCCGACCTGGAGCACCAGGCCCGACGCGCCGGCGAGCCCAGCCAGCCTCTCGGCCTCCTCGACCGTGGCGGCTACCGGCTTCTCCACCAGGACGTGCTTGCCGCTCTCGACGGCGGCCTCGGCCAGCTCGAAGTGAAAGCGGTCGGGGGCGGCGATGAGCACGGCCTCCACCTCGGGATCGGTGAAGGCCTCCTTGGCGTCGGTGTGGACGGCCGACACGCCGTAGCGTGCCGCGACCGCCCGCGCGATCTGCTCACCGGGATCGCACACGGCGACGAGCTCGATCCCGTCGGCCTTCTCCAGCGCAGGCAGGTGCGCGACCTGGGCGATGCGGCCGCAGCCGATCAGAGCGAGCCGAACGGAGTCGGTCACTGTTCCTCCCGTGGATCTCCCGGTGGCGCCGGGCGGGCTTTCTTTTCTCCCACAAACCGATGCGATACGATTTAAACCAAAGCATTCCGTAAGCGGCCTGTCAAGGCGGCCGGCTCGCGGGTCGGAGCGAGAGGGGCCGTCGACATGTCCGGTGCAGCAGCTATCCGTCCCGGTCGCCACCATGGGTGAGCGCGTCCTCGGCATCGACGTCGGCGGGACGAAGATTGCGAGCGGGCTCGTCGATCCGGCGGGTCGGACCGAGCAGCTCCACCGGGTGCGGGTCGAGGGCCGGGGCGAGCAGGCGCTCGCACAGGTGGTGGCGGTGGCTCGTGGCTACCTGGAACGGCACCCGGTCGCGGCGGTCGGCGTCGCGGTGCCCGGCGGGGTGGATCCGGTGAGCCGCACCGTGGTGGCGGCGCCCAACCTCGGCTGGACCGGCCTCGACCTGGCGGGCCTGCTGCGGGCCGAGCTCGGGTGCGCCGTGACCGTCGAGAACGACGGCAACGCCGCCGCCTGGGCCGAGCACCGGTTCGGCGCGGGCGCGGGCTCGGCGACGACCGTGCTGGTCACGGTCGGCACCGGCCTCGGTTGTGGGCTCGTCCTCGGCGGCAGGCTGCACACCGGGGACCGCGGCCTCGGCGGTGAGCTCGGCCACCTGCTCCTCGTCCCGGACGGGCGGGCGTGCGTGTGCGGCTCGCGGGGCTGCTGGGAGCAGTACGCCAGCGGCTCGGCCCTCGCCGCCGAGGCGCGCGACCGCGGCTGGTCGGCGGCTCCGTTCACCGCCGAGGACGTGCTGGACGCGGCGGCCGCCGACCCGGTCGCGGCGGAGGTCGTGGACCGGGTCGCCAGCCGGCTCGCCCACGGGCTGACCGTTCTCGGGGCCTGCTTCGACGCGGGGCGGATTCTGCTCGGCGGCGGTCTCGGGACGGATCCGCGCTTCCTGGGGCGGGTGCGCGCCGGCCTGGAGCGGATCGCCCCGCCGTCCGCCGTCCGGACCCCGGTCGTGGTCGAGGCGGCCGCTCTCGGTGTCGCCGCGGGCGTCATCGGCGCCGCAGACCTGGCCGCCGCGGGTTTCGATCGAAACGTTGACACCGTCCGGGCCGATGGTGTTCCCTGCCACATCAGCAGCAGTCGAAAGCAGTCGTAAGCAACAGAAAGGGCTGCGATGTCGAACGCAACGATGCGACCCATCGGCCGGGTCGGGGTGCTCCGCGCGGCGGCCGTAGTGGCCACAGGGGTCCTCGCCCTTGCCGGGTGCGGGGCCAACGCCGCTTCCGGCGACACCGCACAGACCGGGGACGCCCCGGCGAACTCGAAGGGGACGATCGGGGTGATCCTCCCCGAGACGGCGACCTCCGCCCGCTGGGAGGCCTTCGACAAGCCCTTCCTCGAGCAGGCGCTGACGAGCGCGGGCTACACCGCGAACGTCCAGAACGCCCAGGGCGACGTCCAGAAGTTCTCCACCCTCGCCGACGGCATGATCGCCTCCGGGGTCAAGGCGCTGATCATCGCGTCCCCGAACGCCCAGGTCGGCACCACCGTCGAGCAGAAGGCCCAGCAGGCCGGCATCCCGACGATCGACTACGACCGGCTGAACACCGGCGGCAGCGCCGACTACTACGTCACCTTCGACAACGTGCAGGTCGGCGTCCTGCAGGGGAACGCGCTCGCCGCGGCGCTGAAGGACAAGCCCGGCGCGCAGGTGATCCAGATCGAGGGCGCGCCGGACGAGAACAACGCCAACCTCTTCCACTCCGGGCAGATGAAGGTGCTGGACCCGCTGTACAAGTCCGGGCAGCTGACCCTGGTCCGCGACCAGTTCATCCCGGACTGGAACAACCAGCTCGGCGGCACCACGTTCGAGCAGATCCTCACCAGCAACGGTGGCCGCGTCGACGGCGTGGTCGCGGCCAACGACGGCATGGCGGGCGCGGTGATCACCGTGCTGCAGAAGAACGGCCTCAACGGCAAGGTGCCGGTGACCGGCCAGGACGCGACCCTCGCCGGCCTCCAGTCCATCCTGCGCGGCGACCAGACGATGACCGTGTTCAAGGCGGTCAAGCTGCAGGCCGAGGCCGCCGCGAAGCTCGCCTCGCTGGTGGCCTCCGGCGACAAGGCCGGTGCCGACGCCTACGCCGGCCAGCGGAGCACCGACCCGAAGTCGGGCCGGGTCATCAAGTCCGTCCTGCTCGATCCCGAGACGGTCGACATCAACTCGGTCAACAAGGTCGTGGACCAGGGCTACGTGACCGCCGCCCAGCTCTGCACCGCCGACGTCGCCGCCACCTGCCAGCGTCTCGGGATCTCCTGAGCCGAATCCGCCCGGGAGGGCACCCATGAGCGAGCCGCTGCTCGAGCTGAGCGGGGTCGACAAGGTCTTCGGGCCGGTTCACGTCCTGCACGACATCGACTTCGCCGTCCACGGCGGGGAGGTCGTCGCGCTCGTCGGGGACAACGGCGCGGGGAAGTCCACGCTGGTGAAGTGCATCGCCGGCATCCACCCGATGGACTCCGGCACCGCCCGCTTCCGCGGCGAGGAGGTCCGCCTCGATGGGCCCCGGGCCGCCTCGGAGCTGGGGATCGAGGTCGTGTACCAGGACCTCGCACTGGCGGACAACCTCGATGTCGTCCAGAACATGTTTCTCGGCCGGGAGCGCGGCTCACGCTGGCTGCTCGACGAGGTCCAGATGGAGGAGGCGACCCGCGAGACGCTGGCGGCCCTGTCGGTCCGCACGGTCTCGTCGGTGCGCCTCCCGGTCGCGGCGCTGTCCGGTGGGCAGCGCCAGACCGTGGCGATCGCGAAGTCGGTGCTCTGGCAGTCGAAGGTCGTCCTGCTGGACGAGCCGACGGCCGCGCTCGGGGTCGCCCAGACCCGGCAGGTGCTCGACCTGGTTCGCAACCTCGCCGACCGCGGCCTCGGAGTCGTCCTGATCAGCCACAACTTGGCGGATGTCTTAGAGGTCGCGGACCGGATCGCCGTCCTCTACCTGGGCTGGCTGGTCGCGGAGGTCCGCACCGCGGACGTGACGCAGAACCAGGTCGTCGAGCTCATCACCACCGGCCGCTCCGGCGATTTGGGCCTGAGCCGGCCCGGCCCGGCCGCGATCCCCGGGCTATGAGAGGACTCGCCATGACCGATACCACCGGCACCACGAGCACCACAGGCACCTCCGCGCAAACGAGCATGCGGGTGTCCGACTTCGCCGCGGACACCACCAGGCAAACCGCCGGTCAGGCGCTCCGCGACTACCGGGCCACGCTGCGCTCCGGGCAGCTGGGCGCGCTGCCCGCGCTCCTCGGCCTGGTCGTGCTCGTCGCCGTCTTCGCCCTGGTCTCGCCGGTGTTCCTGACCCTGCCGAACATGGCGAACCTGCTGTCGCAGGGCGCCGGCCGGATGATCATCGCGATGGGCCTGGTCTTCGTCCTGCTGACCGCGGAGATCGACATATCCGCGGGCACCTCGTCCGGGGTCACCGCCGCGGTGCTGGCCCTGCACTACGTCAGCAACGGGAACCTGCTGGGCGCCATGGGCGGTACGGTCTTCACCCTGTTCCTCGCCGTGCTGGTCGTGGCCATCGGGCTCGCGCTGTGGATGCGGATCTGGTTCGCCGGGATGGTAGCCGCCGTCCCCATCGTCATCCTGGTGGCGGGCGTTCCGGCGAACCCGTGGGTCGAGATGCTGCTGGCGGTGACCGCGGGCACGGCCATCGGCATCGTCACCGGCTTCATGGTGGCGAAGGTGAAGATCCCGTCCTTCGTCATCACCCTGGCCTTCTTCCTGATGTGGCAGGGCGTCATCCTGCGGCTGATCGGCCAGGGCGGAGTGCTGGGCATCAACACCTCGCCCACGCTCAACGCCGTCGCCAACGGCAACCTCTCGACCACGGGCAGCTGGGTCCTCTTCGCCGCCGCGGGCGGACTGTACGCGGCGGTGGCCCTCGGCACGCACCTCTCGCGGGCCCGCCGCGGCCTGTACTCGCGCTCGCTGTCGATCGTGCTGCTCAAGGTGGGTGCGGTGCTCGTCCTCGGCGCCGGGGTGACCGCGGCGCTCACGGTCAACCGGTCGCAGAACGCGGCCGTGCAGATCTCCGGCGTCCCCTACGTCGTGCCGATCGTCCTGGTCCTGCTGGCGGTGGGGACCTACGTGCTCGACCGGACCCGCTTCGGCCGGTACGTCTACGCGATCGGCGGCAACGCCGAGGCCGCCCGCCGGGCGGGCATCGACATCACCAAGGTCAAGGCCGGGGTGTTCGTCGTGTCGAGCGCCTTCGCGGCCATCGGCGCGATCGTCTACTCCTCGAAGGTCGGCTCGGTCGACCCGACGGCGGGCGGGCTCAACACCCTGCTTTTCGCGGTCGGTGCCGCGGTCATCGGCGGGACCTCGCTGTTCGGCGGCCGGGGCCGGCTCGTCGACGCGGTCGTCGGCGGTCTCGTGCTGGCGGTCGTCGAGAACGGGCTGGGGCTGCTCAACCAGCCGGCCGCGACCGTCGCCGTCGTGACGGGCCTGGTCCTGGCGCTGGCCGCTACCGTCGACGCCCTGTCCCGCAGGCGTTCCTACACCCGCTGACCCTCGATCCCAGGACACGCGCATGAGAGCCATCCGTTACGACCACGCCGTCGACCACTACCTGGCGGACCTGCCGGACCCGGAGCCCGCCCCCGGCGAGGTCCGGATCGCGGTGCGCGCCACCGGGGTGTGCGGCACGGACGTCCACCTGCACGAGGGCGAGTTCGGCCCGGTCTACCCGCTCACTCCCGGGCACGAGGTCGTGGGGGAGGTGGTGGAGCTCGGCGACGGCGTCACCGGGCTCCGCACCGGGCAGACCGTGGCCGTGGACAACATGGTGCCGTGCGGGGCCTGTGACAACTGCCAGCGCGCCCAGCCGGCGTTCTGCCGGACCCTGCGGGCCTTCGGGGTGACCGCGCCGGGCGGGTTCGCCCAGTTCATGGTCGCCCCCGCCACCCGGTGCCATCCGGTCGACGATCTCGACCTCGACACCGCGGTGCTGGCCGAGCCGCTGTCCTGCGCGATCCACGGGCTGGACGTGCTCGGCCCGCAGGCGGGCGCGGACGTCCTGCTGCTCGGGGCCGGGCCGACCGGCCTGATCTTGACCCAGGTGCTGCGCAGCGGCGGGGCCGGCCGGCTCACCGTGGCGGCCTCGACCGAGTTCAAGCTGGAGCTCGCCCGGGGCTACGGCGCGGACGAGACCGTCCGGGTGCGGCTCACCCCGGACGCCGAGTCGGTCGCGCAGCTGCGCAAGGCCGCGCCGGACGGCTACGACGTCGTCATCGACGCCACGGGCTCGATCGACGCCATGGGCCACGCCGTGGGCCTGCTCCGCAACGGCGGCACGATGCTGGTCTACGGGATGGCCGGCGAGCAGCAGCAGCTCCCGATCAGCCCGTACGAGATCTTCCGCCGGGAGCTGACGATCACCGGCTCCTTCGCCCGGTCGTACGGCTTCGACCGGGCGGTCCGGATGCTGCGCACCGGGCGGGTGCGGGCGGATGGTTTCGTGACCCACCGCTTCGGCCTCGACGGCTACGGCGAGGCGATCCGCACCGTCGTCCACGACTCGTCCTGCCTCAAGGCCGTGGTCGAACCGTGAGGCTGGACTGTCGCGGCGTGCTCTTCGACTGCGACGGGGTGCTGGTGGACTCAACGGACGCCGGGGAACGCGCGTGGGGGCGGTGGGCGCGCGAGTACGGGCTCGATCCGGCGCGGGTGACCGAGGGCATACACGGGCGGCGCTCGCCCGAGACCGTGGCCCTGTTCCTCCCCGCGGCCGAGCGCGAGCGGGGCCTGCGCCGGATCGAGGAGATCGAGATCGGGCTGGCCGACGGCGCCGCCCCCATCCCCGGGGCGCCGGAGCTGCTCGCCGCGTTGCCGCCGGTCTGGGCCATCGTGACCTCGGCCTCTCCGGCGCTCGTCGGTGCCCGGCTCGCGGCGGCCGGGCTGCCCTGGCCCGAGATCGTCGTCACCGGGGAGGACGTACCCGCCGGCAAGCCCGCGCCGGACGGCTACCTGCGCGCGGCCGCCCGGCTCGGCCTGCCCGCGGCGGCGTGCGTCGTCGTGGAGGACAGCCCCGCCGGTGTGCGGGCCGGGCGGGTGGCCGGGGCCGCCGCCGTGCTCGGGGTGGGGGAGAGGGCGCTGGTGACCCCGGCCGCGCCGGTCGTACGCGACCTGACCGGCGTGACCTGGGCTGGCATCGGCCTGGTGCTGGCTCCGGCCGGGATCCTGCGTCCCGGCAACCCGACGAAGGAGGAGACCCCGTGCTGATCGGCCTCGATCCGCTGCTCTCACCCGATCTGCTGCACGCGCTGCGGTCGATGGGGCACCGCCAGGACGTCGCGATCGTCGACGCCAACTTCCCCTGCGACCCGGGCCACGACCGGATCGTGCGGCTCGACGGCGTGTCCGCCACCGACGTGCTCGCCGCCGTGCTGTCCGTCCTGCCCGTCGAGATGGAGGAGCCCGCGGGAGCCTGGCGCATGATCGCCCACGACGATCCCGGCCTCGTGCTGCCGGTGTTCGCCGAGTTCGACGCGCTCGTCGAACAGCACGCGCCCGGCCGGGGTCTCACGGCGATCGAGCCGGACGAGTTCAAACAGCGGGTGCTGGCGAGCTACGTCGTTGTCGTGACCGGGGAGCGACGGCTCTACGGCGCCGTAGTGGTCCGCAAGGGTGTCGTCCAGCCGCCGAAGTGACCGACCCGGCTGACCCTCGAGCGTCCTGCGCTGCATGCCCCACCACACCGGGCATTTCCGCGAGATGCGGCGAGTCGTCGCCGAGTCGAGCGAATGCACGCTCTGGGAGCCGGCCCGCCGCCGTGGTCCCGTCCGTCAGCGCTCACGGCCGCAGGCGCATCGGAGCCCTCGCCAAGACCATCGCCCAGTTCGGTATGCCGCCGATCTGAACGCTTAGCCCGGGGCTTTCATCGCGGTTCGCCGAGTAGGGCGTGTCAGTAGGCTGGAGGGTGCCGCTGACCAGCGAGCATAGGGATTGCTGAAGTCTCTATTGAACCGTCCTGGGTCTGCGTGAGGCTGACGTTCAGGCCACCGCACCCTGTTGGGCGATGG
>NZ_BAABGT010000008.1:0-47240 GCF_039541715.1 Pseudonocardia xishanensis | reverse complement strand
CCTTCAACACCCTCCTGCCATATCCCCGGCAGCCACGCCGTTAGGAATTACTCGTCTAGAGGCGGCGGGGGGCGAAGGCGTCCAGGAGCTCCTGGGGCCACTGCATGCCCGGCTGGCCCGCCACGCGCAGGGCGCCGCGGATCAGGGCCGGGTCCAGTGCGGCGCCGGTCAGGGCGTCCCGCAGGTGCATCGGGGGCAGGGCGTCCAGCCAGGCCGCGGCCGCCTTCTCGACGGCGCTGTCGACCAGCTCGCCGTTCGCGCGCAGCCGGGCGAACCCGCCGTCCGGGAAGATGTCGATCTTCAGGTGGGTGACGGTGCCCGCGCCGGGGCCGACCCGGAAGCGGTGCGGGGTGTCCGGGCGCACGGTCCGGCGGTGCACGATCGGTGTCCACAGTCGAGAGACGATCGCCTCCGGCGAGATGTCGCCCTCCACCCGGGCGCCGGAGATCTGCACCTCGCCGGGGGCGTTGCCCACGAAGTGGCTGGTGTCGAACTCGATGTCCCGCAGCTTGCTGAGCCCCGCCAGCTTGACGATCACCCAGTCGTTGCCGCTGTCCCGGCGCCGCGCGGTCTCCCAGCCCTCGCCCATGGTCCGTGCCGGGCCGGGGAGCAGCAGGTTCGCGGGCGACGAGTAGAACATGTCCGAGCAGGTCACCACGAGCCCGCCGCGGTCCTGCGCCGCCAGGTCGACGGTGCCGTGCAGCAGCCGCGGGTCCACCACCGCCTCGCCGTGGACCCGGAAGCGTGCGACCCCGCCGTCGGGGTGGATGGTCAGTCGGACGTGCGTCCACCGGTGGGTGCTGGTGACCTCGTAGACGTTCGCCCGGTCGCCCTTCGCGGGCGACAGCGGCACGATCGTCTCCCACTCGGCGGCGGCCAGTTCGGCCTCGCCCGGGTAGTCCTCCAGGGCCGTGGCCTCGACCGAGATCTGCGGCGGGTAGTTCCCGCGGAAGTACGAGGTGTCGACGACGACGCCGCGCACGATCCCCGGGATCCCCAGCCGGACGATCGCGTGGTCGGAGCCGGGCTCGCGGCGGCGGCGGGTCTCCCAGCCGTCGTAGACCTTGCCGCGGTAGCCGAACTCGGTGCGGGGCTGCACCGGGCCCGGCATGACGAGCGCGGCGCGGTCGGCGAAGAAGTCGTCGTTGGCGGCCACCACGGCGCCGCCGAGCCTGCGCGCCGCGAGGTCCGGCAGGCTCACGAAGTCCGCGTCCATGTCCGGCCCGTCGAGGCGGGCGGCCTCACGGGACCGGGGGCGGGCGGGGGTCTCGGGCCGGGTCATCGGTCTCCTCGTCGCAGCAGCTTCCCGGCGGGTGTGCCGGTGGTGTCGATCCTGGACCCCCGCAGCCAGGTCTGCCGCACCACCCCGGAGAGCGCGCGGCCGTCGTAGGGGGTGACGGGGTTGCGGTGGGCGAGGCGCCGGGCGTCGACCACGAAGGCGGCGTCCGGGGCGAAGACGCAGAAGTCCGCGTCGTTGCCCAGCGCGACGGATCCCTTGTGCGGCAGGCCCGCCAGCCGCGCGGGGCCGGTCGCCATCCACTCGACGACGTCGGTGAGCGCGTGCCCGCGCACCCGCGCCCCCGACCACACGGCGGGCAGCCCGACCTGCAGGGACGCGATCCCGCCCCAGGCCGTGCCGAAGTCCCCGGTGTCGAGGTGCTTGAGATCGGCGGTGCAGGGCGAGTGGTCGGAGACGACGATGTCGATCACGCCGTCGGTCAGTCCCCGCCAGAGGATCTCGCGGTTCTCCGCCTCGCGGATCGGCGGGCAGCACTTGAACTGGGTGGCGCCGTCCGGGACCTCCTCGGCGTTGAAGGTCAGGTAGTGCGGGCACGTCTCGACGGTCACCCGCACCCCGTCGCGGCGCGCGCTGGCCAGCATCGGCAGGGCGTCGGAGCTGGACAGGTGCAGGACGTGCACGCGGGCGCCGGTCCATCGGGCGCGCTCCAGCAGCCAGGCGATGGCCAGGTTCTCCGCGCCGCGCGGCCGGGAGGCGAGGAAGCTCTCGTACAGCTCACTGCGCAGAGGCCCGCCCACCCCGGCGCGGTCGATGGCGTCCGAGTCCTCGGCGTGCACGATGAGCTGCGAGCCCATCGCGGCGATCCGGGACAGGACGCCCTCGAGGTCCTCGGGCGGGAGCGGCTGGAACTCGTCCACACCGGAGTGCAGCAGGAAGCACTTGAAGCCGAAGACGCCGGCGTCGTGCAGGCCGCGCAGCTCGTCCTCGTTGCCGGGCACGGCCCCGCCCCAGAACCCGACGTCCACATGGGACTGGGTCTCGGCCGCCTTGCGCTTCACCTGGAGCGCGGCGACGTCGATCGTCGGCGGGATCGAGTTGAGCGGCATGTCGATCAGGGTGGTGACCCCGCCGAGCGCGGCCGCGGCCGTGGCGGAGGCGAAGCCCTCCCACTCGGTGCGGCCGGGCTCGTTGACGTGCACGTGGGTGTCGACGAGGCCGGGGAGCAGCACCTCGTCCTCCCCCAGCTCGACGACGGTGTCCGCGGCCAGGTCGTAGTCGTACGGCTCGATCGCGACGATCGTGCCGTCCTTGACGCCCACGCAGCGGTCCACCTCGCCGTACGCCGTGATCACCCGGCGGGCGCGGAAGACCAGGTCGAGCTCGGTCACGGTACCTCCTCGGCGTTCGCACGAACGGCACTCTCGTGCGGTAGGTCCGCACGAACGGCACTTTCGTGCAGGGTCTGGCGGGTCCAGCCGGGGTGGGCGGCGACAGCGTCGGCGAGTGCCCGCTGGGTGCTCACCGCGTCCGGTCCGACGGCGGTGGCGAGGCTCCCGCGGCGGGCCAGTGGCGTCAACGACCACCACTCACCCGCGGCGGCCTCGCCGTCCGGGCCCCAGAGCAGGACCTCGGTGCCGAGCACGCGACGGCCCGCGAGGTGGGCCGGGGAGGCCTGCAGGACGGGATCGCCGAGGTCCTGGGTCTGGTGCAACAGGGGCGTGTGGCCCTGGGTGAGCCGGGTGGTGCCCCGGTAGCGGCCGCTGGGCTCGTTCGCCCGGCCCGCGACGAGGACCTCGCGGGCACGCAGCCGCGCGGACTCGTGGAGCTCCGCGTGGAACAGGGTGTGGTGGTCGGCCCGCGCGGTGATCACGGTGGGTTCCGGCAGGTACTGCACGCTCGCGGCCTCGTCGATCGCGAAGCGCATCGTCAGGGTGCTCGGGCCCGCGAGGGCGACCGCGGCGGCCACCCCGGTCAGGACCAGGTCGGCGCCGGGGTCGACGCGCACGTCCAGCTCCACGTCGTCCCCCGGGAGAGGGGTGCTCGCCGAGCCGACGAGATGGACCGTCACCGCGCTGTCGTACGCGGCCGCGGTGCCCCGGCGGGGGACGAGGGAGAGCGGGGACTGCGAACGCAACTCGCGCACCACACTGCGGTCACCGACCCGCTCGACGGTCAGGATCGCCCGGGCATGCATCAGCGCACCGCCGCAGAGGTGGGCACTACGCCGGCACCCGGGCGGACAGCTGTGCGAGCACCCACGCGCCGACGTCGGTGGCCGCCGGGTCCTCGACCAGCGACTGGGTGATCACGGGGAGCTCGCCGCGGATGCGCGCGGCGTCGCCCGTCATGACCTCCATGTTCGCGCCGACCAGGGGCGCGAGGTCGGTCTTGTTGATCACCAGCAGGTCCGCGGTGGTGACGCCGGGGCCGCCCTTGCGCGGCACCTTGTCGCCGCCGGCCACGTCGACCACGAAGATCTGGGCGTCGACCAGGCCGCGGGAGAACACCGCGGTCAGGTTGTCGCCGCCGGACTCCACGAGGACGAGCTCCAGGTCCCCGAAGCGCTCCTCGAGGGTGTCGATGGCGTCCAGGTTGGCGGTGATGTCGTCCCGGATCGCGGTGTGCGGGCAGCAGCCGGTCTGCACGGCCTCGACCCGGTCCGCGGGCAGGACGGCGTTGCGGCGCAGGAAGTCCGCGTCCTCGGTGGTGTAGATGTCGTTGGTGACGACGGCGAGCCGGACACGCTCGCCGAGGCTGCGCGCCAGGGCCGCGACCAGCGCCGTCTTGCCCGAGCCGACGGGGCCGCCGATGCCGATCCGGAACGCCCGGCCGAGTGTGGGCGTCGGCTCGTGGTGGTCGTGGTCGGTCTCGGTGGGGTCGAAGGAGATCAGGTGGCCGTGGCCGTGATCGTGGTCGCCGCTCATGGGTCTCTCCACTTCAGGAGGCGAACAGTCGCATCCGGTCGTGCTGGTGGACATGGGTCTGCGCCATCAGGTCGA
Source organism: Pseudonocardia xishanensis (assembly GCF_039541715.1). Taxonomy (NCBI): domain Bacteria; kingdom Bacillati; phylum Actinomycetota; class Actinomycetes; order Pseudonocardiales; family Pseudonocardiaceae; genus Pseudonocardia; species Pseudonocardia xishanensis. The sequence continues at coordinate 43,001 of NZ_BAABGT010000008.1, read as the reverse complement.
GGACGGGTGCGCCGGGGGCGGGGAGGTCGCGGCCCGTGCCGACTCCGGCGACGACGGAGTCGAGCGCGGGGCCGAGGCGGACGAGCGCGGCGTTGACCGCGAAGGGATCGAGCCCGAGCAGCCGCACCGCGGCGGAGGCGGGACCGGAGACCGCGAGGTAGGCGACGCAGCGGGCGGCCTCGGCCGGGGGTTCGCCCGCGATCCCGCACACCGCCCCGACGAGCAGGGGGTGGTGGGGGCGGGGGTGGACGGCGACGAGGTCGTCCAGCACGGGGGAGGGCCAGGCCGCCCGCACGGCGCGCAGGGTTCCGCGGCCCTGAGCCCGCGAGGCCTCCCGCTGGGCTTCGGAGGGCGTCCGCGCGTCGAGCTCGGCGTCCAGCTCGGACCACGACGCCGCCACTCGGGGTCCCCAAGCGTCAGTGAGCGGTGCTTGGGGACCACAGGCGTCGGCGACCCCCGGTGCTCGGGGTCCCCAAGCGTCAGTGAGCGGTGCTTGGGGTCCCCGAGCGTCACGGGCCACGAGCGCTGCCGCAGCCGCGAAGGCCGCCCCGATCAGGCCCGCGGTCTGCAGGCGGCCCCGCAGGAAGGACTCCAGGGTCGGCACGTCGCTCACCAACCCCCGCGCCACCGCCTCCTCGACCCCACCGGAATGGACGTGCCCGCCGCCCGGGAAGCGGGCGTCGGCGAGGACCAGGGAAGCGAGCCCCATCAGAACAGGAAGTACCGCTGCGCCATCGGCAGCTCCGAGACCGGGGCGGGCTCGACGACCGCGCCGTCGATCCGCACCTCGAAGCTGTCCGGGTCCACCTCGACCTCAGGCGTCGCGTCGTTGTGCAGCATGGACGCCTTGGTCACCGAGCGCGTGTCGTCGCAGGCCACGGCACCCTTCGCCAGCCCCGCGCCGAACCCGGACTCCAGCGCGACCGGCGCCACGAAGTTCAGCGACGTCGCCGACGCCACCAGCGGCGAGGCCCCGAACTGCGGACGCGCGAACACCGGCTGGGGCGTCGGGATGGAGGCGTTCGCGTCCCCCATCTGGGACCAGGCGATGAACCCGCCCTTGAGCACGACGTCCGGGCGCACGCCGAAGAACTTCGGCTCCCACAGCACCAGGTCGGCCAGCTTGCCCACCTCGACCGACCCGATCTGCGAGGCCATGCCGTGGGCCAGCGCGGGGTTGATCGTGTACTTCGCGACGTACCGCTGGGCTCGGGCGTTGTCGGCCGCGCCGTCCCCGGGGAGGGCGCCGCGGGCGGACTTCATCACGTGCGCGGTCTGCCACGTCCGGATGATCACCTCGCCGATGCGGCCCATCGCCTGGCTGTCCGAGCTCATCATCGAGATGGCGCCCAGGTCGTGGAGGATGTCCTCCGCCGCGATCGTCGTAGGCCGGATGCGGCTCTCGGCGAACGCCAGGTCCTCGGGGACCGAGGCGTTGAGGTGGTGGCAGACCATCAGCATGTCGAGGTGCTCGTCGAGCGTGTTGACGGTGTGCGGGCGCGTCGGGTTGGTCGACGACGGCAGGATGTTCGCCTTCCCGACCACCTCGATGATGTCCGGCGCGTGCCCGCCGCCCGCGCCCTCGGTGTGGAAGGCGTTGATCGAGCGCCCGGCGATCGCGGCCAGCGTGGACTCCAGGAACCCGGCCTCGTTCAGCGTGTCCGTGTGGATCGCGGCCTGGACGCCGGATTCCTCGCAGACCCGCAGGCAGGCGTCGATCGCGGCGGGGGTGGTGCCCCAGTCCTCGTGCAGCTTGAAGCCACCGGCGCCCGCGCGCAGCTGCTCCCACAGCGCGTCCGCGGAGACGGTGTTGCCCTTGCCCATGAGCAGGACGTTGATCGGCAGGTGGTCGAGCGCCTGGAACATCCGGTGGAGGTTGCGCGGGCCGGGCGTGACGGTCGTGGCCTTGGTGCCGTCCGCCGGTCCCGTCCCGCCGCCGCCCAGCGTGGTCAGCCCCGCGGCGAGCGCGGTGTCGACGAGACCGGGGGTGATGAAGTGGACGTGGACGTCGATCCCGCCCGCGGTGAGGATCCTGCCGTTCCCGGCGATGACCTCGGTGGACGGGCCGATGGGGAAGTCCACGCCGTCCATCGTGTCCGGGTTGCCCGCCTTGCCGATCCCGGTGATGCGGCCATCCGTGATGCCGATGTCCGCCTTGACCACGCCCCAGTGGTCCAGGATCACCGCGCCGGTGATGACCAGGTCCGGGGCGCCCTCGGCCGAGGTCACCGTGGACTGGCCCATCGACTCGCGGATGACCTTGCCGCCGCCGAACATCACCTCGTCCCCGGACGCGGCGCCGCGGCTGCGGTCCTCGGTGACCTCGATCAGGAGGTTGGTGTCCGCCAGCCGGATCCGGTCGCCCGTGGTGGGGCCGAAGAGGTCGGCGTAGCGGCCGCGCTGGATGCTCGTCACTCGCTGCTCCTGGAGTCGAGGTCGCCCGCCCACTCGGCGCGCAGGCCGGGCACGCGGCGGGCGCCGGCCAGCGGCACGAGCACGACCTCCTTCTCGACGCCCGGCTCGAACCGCACCGACGTCCCCGCCGGGATGTCGAGATGGGTCCCCCAGGCCGCCTCGCGGTCGAACTCGAGGCCCGGGTTCACGGCCGCGAAGTGGTAGTGCGAGCCGACCTGCACGGGCCGGTCGGCGGTGTTGGTCACCACGAGGGTGGTCCGGGGACGGCCGGGGTTGAGCTCCACGGGTTCGTCCCCCGGGATGATCTGTCCCGGCGCCCAGCCGCCGGACCTGCTGCCGCCGCTCACCGCCGCCTCCCCGCTGACGCTCGTCGGCCGCATTCGCGGAAGCCCTGTGTCCGATGGTTCGCTCGCACGCGCTCGCTCACGTGATCGGGGAGTGGACGGTGACGAGCTTCGTCCCGTCCGGGAAGGTGGCCTCGACCTGGACGGAGTCGATCATCTCGGGCACGCCGTCCAGCACTTGCTCGCGGGTGAGGACGGTGCGGCCGGAGTTCATCAGCTCCACGACGGAGCGCCCGTCCCGCGCGCCCTCCACGACGTGATCGGTGATCAACGCCACGGCCTCGGGGTAGTTCAGGCGCAGGCCACGGGACTGACGGGCGCGGGCGACGTCGGCCGCGACGTGCACGAGCAACTTGTCCCGCTCCTGAGGGCTCAGGTGCATGGCGACAGTTCTACGGCCCGCATGTTTCGCCCCCGTTTCGCGGGGTCATATATCCGCTCACCCTGCGTAGTCACATCGCTGCAGGTCAGGGGCGCACGAACAGCCAGTCCGCGGTGTGCCGGTACCAGGTCCAGCGGGGCACCGGTCGCGGGTGCGGCACGCCCTCGACCTCGACGAACGCCTCCACACAACCGATCTGCAGGGCCCGCCCGGTGGCCGCACGGACGTTCCTGCCCGGCAGGGACGAGACGCCGTCCGGCCCGGGGACGGCGACGAGCTGTCTGGTCCGGCCCCGCAGGACCAGCTCGTCGTCGCAGTAGGCCTCGCCCTCGACGTCCCGGACCACACCGCGGCCCACCAGCACGCCGCCGGAGTCGTCCCTGATCAACGGGGTGGGCCGCGCCGGGGCGTCCAACGCGAGCGCGGCGGCGTCTCGCGGGAGGTTCCAGGCCTGCGCGACGGCGGACCGCCGGGTCGCGGGGACGAAGGCCACCTCGATGTCCAGCCGGTCCCGGCGCAATAGTCTGACCAGCACGGACGCCAGATCGGCGTCCTCGCCGTGCACGATCACGCGGGTCGGTTCGCGCTCCTTGAGCACGGGGTCGACGTCGTCCCTGCCCGGTCGCGCGGGCAGGGAGACCGCGGGTACGTGGGCCAGGACGCCGGGCACCCGTCCGAGCCGCGCCGCCGGGCGGCTACCGTGGAACGGGAAACGGCGCACCGGCCTGTCGCCACAGGTCAACAGCACCAGTTCCTGATCGATCGAAGCCACTAGATCGGTTACCCTCCCGCCGCAAGCCAGGACTGGAGTTTCACATGCCGGCGATCGTGCTGATCGGTGCCCAGTGGGGCGACGAGGGCAAGGGCAAGGCCACCGACCTGCTCGGCGGGTCCGTGCAGTGGGTGGTGCGCTACCAGGGCGGCAACAACGCCGGCCACACCGTAGTCCTGCCCGACGGGCAGGACTTCGCGCTGCACCTCATCCCGAGCGGCATCCTGACCCCGGGCGCCAAGAACGTGATCGGCAACGGCGTGGTCGTGGACCCCGGGGTGCTGCTCGAGGAGCTCGAGGGCCTCGAGAGGCGCGACGTGGAAACCACCGGCCTGCTGATCAGCGCGGACGCACACTTGATCATGCCGTACCACGTGGCCATCGACAAGGTGACCGAGCGCTTCCTGGGCAAGTCCAAGATCGGCACGACGGGCCGCGGCATCGGCCCGGCCTACCAGGACAAGGTGGCGCGCGTCGGCGTCCGGGTGGCGGACGTGCTGGACGAGAAGATCCTGCACCAGAAGGTCGAGGCGGCCCTCGACTTCAAGAACCAGGTGCTGGTCAAGGTCTACAACCGGCGGGCGCTGGACCCGGTCGAGGTCGTCGACACGGTCCTGCGGCAGGCCGAGGGCTTCAAGCACCGGATCGCGGACACCCGGCTGCTGCTCAACCAGGCCCTCGAGGCGGGCGAGACGATCCTGCTCGAGGGGTCGCAGGGCACGCTGCTGGACGTCGACCACGGCACCTACCCCTACGTGACCAGCTCGAACCCCACCGCAGGCGGTGCCGCGGTGGGCTCCGGCATCGGGCCGAACAAGATCGACAGGGTCATCGGGATCCTCAAGGCGTACACCACGCGCGTCGGTTCCGGCCCCTTCCCGACCGAGCTGTTCGACGCCTCGGGTGAGTACCTGCGCAAGACCGGCGGCGAGGTGGGCGTGACCACGGGCCGCCCGCGCCGCTGCGGCTGGTTCGACGCGGTCATCGGCCGCTACGCGCAGCGGGTCAACGGCATCACGGACTTCTTCCTCACCAAGCTGGACGTGCTGTCCTCGCTCGAGCGGGTGCCGGTGTGCGTCGCGTACGAGGTGGACGGCAAGCGGGTGGAGGACATGCCGATGACGCAGACGGACGTCCACCACGCCGTCCCGGTCTACGAGGAGCTCCCGGGCTGGTTCGAGGACATCTCGCACGTCCGGTCCTTCGACGACCTCCCGGCGAACGCCCAGGCCTACGTCCACCGCATCGAGGAGCTCACGGGCGCCCCGGTCTCGGCGATCGGCGTCGGCCCGGGCCGCGACCAGACCATCACCCGCGAGGTCTGAGCGCCCCGCGAGTCCCCACCCCCGCCCGCGTGTCCGACACCCCAGCCCGCGAGTCGGACCGCAGGGCTCAGGACCGGGGCCGGTGGCGGGCGAGGATCGCCGAGGCCTTGGCGACCCACAGGTCGCCGACGGTGACCCGGGCCGAGGTGAAGACCGTCCGCCCGCCGACCCGGTCCACGGTCGCCGCGATCTCGAGCCACGCGCCGATGTCCGCGGGCTCGAGGTAGTCCAGCGTCATCGAGATCGTGCTGACGGTGGACCCGTCGGCGAGGCTCATGCGGGTGCCTCGCGACACGGCGACGTCCACGACCGTGGCCAGGAACCCGCCGTGCGCCTTGCCGTGGGTGTTCGCGTGCTCGGGGAGCACGCGCATCCCGAAGCGGCCGATCCCGGGCCCGCGGTACAGCGGGCCGACGAACGTCATGAACGGCGCCATCTCCATGGGCTCGAAGCCCGCGGGCACCTCGTCGGCCACGGCAGGACCCGTCACGCGGCGCAGACGCCGGTGTCGGCGGCCCTGGTCGCGGCGGGGGCCTGGGCGAGTGCGGCCGCCACCTGGGGCGCGGTGAGGACGAAGCCGGTCTCGGAGTCGTCCAGCGCCGCGCCGAAGACCACGCCGAGGACCTGGCCGTCCGGCGCGATCATCGGGCCGCCGGAGTTGCCGGACTGGACCTTCGCCCGGACCGTGTAGACGTCCCGGGTGACCGTGTTGGCGTCGTAGATGTCCGGGCCGCGGAGCTGGATGCGGTCTCGCACCTTGCCCGCCGAGATCGTGTAGGGCCCGTCGAGGGGGTAGCCGAGGATGATCGCGTCGTCCCCCGCCGAGGCCGGGGCCTGCGCGAACCGCAGCGGCTCCACGTCCAGGTCCGGGACGGCGAGCACCGCGACGTCCACCTCGGGGTCGTAGCTGACCACCCGCGCGTCCAGCTGCCGGATGCCGCGGGAGGTCTGGACCTCGACGGTGGTGTCGTCCGTCCCGGCGACGACGTGCGCGTTGGTCATGACCCGCTGCGGCGCGACCACGAAGCCGGTGCCCTCCAGCTGCCGCTGACACGACGGAGCGCGGCCGTGCACCTTGAGCACCCGGTCCCGCACCTCCGCGACGATCGGCAGGTTGAGCAGCGCCGGGTCCGGCGGGCCGACCTGCTGGATCGGGGTGGCCTGGAACGGGCTGAGCACGTCCGGGAAGCCGGAGCGGTCCAGCAGGGTGCGCAGCTCGGCGGGCAGCGTCCGGGCCTGCTCGGGCATCACGGAGTCCACGCCCTTGAGCACCTGGGAGCTGCGCACGCTGGCCGCCAGCCCCGGGAAGCTCGCCGACGCCAGCGGCAGCGCCACCAGCCACGCGGCCACCACGACCGTGATCGCCTGCACGACCGCGCCGAGCGTGGAGTCGATGGTCAGCACGCTCTCGCCGCGGATCCGGTCCCGGATCTTGCGGCCGAAGAACACCCCGATCGTCTCCCCGAGCGCCACCAGCAGCACCACGACGACGATGCTCACGATGATCCGGGTGGTGGGCGCCTGGATGCCGCCCACGAGCAGCGGGGCGAGCCGCACCCCGAGGATCGCGCCGCCCAGCACTCCGACGAACGACAGCAGCGCCACCGCCAGCCCGTGCCGCCAGCCGGACACGGCCGCGACCAGGGCCAGGACGACCACGACGACGTCCACCCAGCTCATCGGCCGCGCTCCGCGCCGTGCCGCTCGTCCACTGAACCCGCCCTCACGTGCCCGAGGCCTCCTGCCCGGTGTCCCCCGACCGGGCGGCCGCCCAGGCCGCGCCCAGCTCGAGGACGCGGTCCTCGGCCCAGGGTCGTGTCCATCCCCCACGATCCAACAGGGCGGACAATAGGCCCCCGGTGAAGCCCCACACGAGCACCCCCGCCACCAGGAACGCCGCGCCGCGGTGCCCGCTCGGGTGCACCGTGGTGATGCGGTGGGCGGGCTCGGCGAGGTCCGCCAGCGGCACGCGCAGGACCTGCGCGGTCTCGGCCTTGTCGACGGCCCGGACCGGGGTCGGGCGCGCCCAGTGCGCGAGCACCGGCGTGACCACGAACCCCGACGGCGGGATGAACAGCTCGGGCAGCAGCGCCAGCGGCACGACGCCCGCGGGATCGAGCCCGGTCTCCTCCTCCGCCTCGCGCAGCGCGGCGCCGACCGGCCCGGTGTCGCCCGGGTCCAGGCGGCCGCCGGGGAACGCGACCTGGCCCGCGTGGTTGCGCAGGGTGGACGCCCGCTCGACGAGCAGCACCTCCGGGCCGGCCCCCCGCTCGGCGAACAGCATCAGCACGGCGGCGCGGCGGGTCGCGTCCGGCGGGGGCGCCATCCGGTGCCCGCTCAGCTCGCCGGTCGTCGCGCGCGAGACGCCCTCCAACAGGGCCTCGAGGAACGGCGGCGCCGCGTCGGGGCGCAGGACCTCGCTCATCCGACCGACCGCCCGACGGCGGCGGCCACCTCGTCCGCCGACGCGAACGGGACCGGCGGGTCGACCCGGGCGACCGAGCCGTCCGCCCGGACGACGTAGCTGGCCGGGATCGCGGGCGGGACCTGGAGGGCGGCGCGGACCGCCCCGTCCGGATCGGTGACCGAGGGCAGCCGCACGCCGAGCTCGGCGAGCATCCGCAGCGCGGCGGCATCGGTGTCCTGGATGTCCACCAGCAGGACCGGGACGGCGCCGGGGCGTGCCGCGTACTCGGCGAGCGCGGGCAGCTCCGCGCGGCAGGGGAAGCACCACGAGGCCCAGACGTTGACCAGCGCGGGCGCGCCCGCCAGCCCGGCGCCGACGTCCGCGGGGGTGCCGTCCCCCAGGCACGGCACCGTCAGCCCGGCCAGCGGACCCGCGGCGGGCCCGGGTCCCGCCGGACAGGGCGGCAGGGCGGCCGCCGCACGGAGCCCGGCGAGGTCCGCCGCGACCGTGGGCGGCGCGGGCGAGGGTTCGCGGGGCGCCGAATCCCGCGGCCACAGCGCGACGACGCCGACGACGACGAGCACCAGCACCACGAGCGAGCTGACGATCTCCGCGCGCCGCCCCCGCAGGGTCTCCCTCACGCGCTCGGCCCCGCCCGACCCGGATCCGGTGCGCTCACTCCTCGCCCAGCCCCGCCAACGCGAGCAGGTGCGGCGCCTCCGGACCCTTGACCAGCTTGGCCGCCGCGACCGGGTCCTCCGGGCCGAGCCCGAACGACGGGCACTCCATCGCCAGCGTGCACGCCCCGCAAGCCGGCTTCTTGGCGTGGCAGACCCGGCGGCCGTGGAAGATCACGTAGTGCGAGGCCATCGTCCAGTCCCGCTTGGGGATCAGGGCCCCGACCTCGTGCTCGACCTTGACCGGGTCCTCCTCGGTGGTCCAGCCCCACCGCCGGACCAGCCGCCCGAAGTGGGTGTCCACCGTGATGCCGGGGACGCCGAACGCGTTCCCCAGGATGACGTTGGCCGTCTTCCGGCCGATTCCGGGCAGCGTGACGAGATCGTCCAGGTTGCCGGGGACCTCGCCGCCGAACCGCTCGACCAGGGCTGCGCCCAGGCCCATCAGCGCGTTCGCCTTGTTGCGGTAGAAGCCCGTCTGGCGGACGTACTCCTCCAGCTCCGTGCGGTCCGCCCCGGCGTAGTCCGCCGCGGTGCGGTAGCGGGCGAACAGCGGCGGGCTGATCTCGTTGACCTTCTTGTCCGTGGACTGCGCGGACAGGATGGTGGCGACGGCGAGCTCGAGCGGGGTCGTGAAGTCCAGCTCGCAGTGCGCCTCGGGGTAGGCGACGGCGAGGGACCGCAGGATGCGCCCGACCCGGCGCGCGCGGCCGATGCTGCTCTCCCCGGCGGCGATCCGCGCGGACAGCTTCGCGACCTCGCGGCTCGTGGGGCGCCGGAGTGTGGTGGTCACGCCCGCGAGACTACGTCCGGCCACCGACGACCCGAGAGGTACCCACGGAGAGTGAGCAGCCGGCTGCGGACCTCACTCGATCACGATTGCGACACGCCGGGACCCCGGTGCCACCCGCGGGCCGCGGGTAGGCCATCATCGACCCCGATATGACTGCGTGGCTGGCTGTTCTCGTACCGCTTCTGGTGATGTTCTTCGCGCTGGGCATGGAGCGCGTCGAGTCCCGGCTGCGGGAGTCCACGCTGCGTCAGGACGAGCTGGACGAGCTGCTCGAACGGCCCCGGCCGGACGAGGTGCGGGCGTTGTTCCGACAGGGCACGGGTCGCGCCCTCGAGCTGTTCCGGCTGCGCAACCGGGGCGGGAGGCGTTCCGCCCGGCGGAGTAAGGTGTCCTCGTAATACCCCGTTCGGCCTGCGCAGGTCGTCCGGGTGGGGGGCCCGAAGGGTCGTCCCCGCACCTCGAATGCTCCGTTCGAGCATGATGTTCGCGTCACACTGTGCGGATCGACCCCCTAGACTGGCGCGCCGATGATCCCCGCTGACGCCGCGAGGGATGTGGACGAGGAGCAGGTGTTGTGGACGATGTTCTGATTCGGGCTGGGATCTTCCAGGGTGTGGAGCCGCACGCCGCCGAGGTGCTTGCCCAGGCCCTGGAGCCCGTCGACTTCCCGCGTGGGCACGTCATCTTCAGCGAGGGGGAGCCGGGCGACCGGCTCTACATCATCGCGAGCGGCAAGGTGAAGATCGGCCGGAAGTCCCCCGACGGCCGGGAGAACCTGCTGATGGTGGCCGGTCCCTCCGACATGTTCGGTGAGCTGTCCATCTTCGACCCGGGCCCGCGCACGTCGTCGGCCACCACCGTCACCGAGGTGCGGGCGTTCAGCATGGACCGCGCCGCGCTGCGCGAGTGGATCGGCAAGCGCCCCGAGATCGCGGAGCAGCTGCTGCGGGTGCTGGCGCGCAGGCTGCGCCGGACCAACAACATGCTCGCGGACCTGATCTTCACCGACGTCCCCGGCCGGGTCGCCAAGTCGCTGCTGCAGCTCGCGCGCCAGTTCGGCTCCCAGGAGTCCGGGCTGCTGCGGGTCACCCACGACCTCACCCAGGAGGAGATCGCCCAGCTCGTGGGTGCCTCCCGGGAGACCGTGAACAAGGCGCTGGCGGACTTCGCCCACCGTGGCTGGCTGCGGCTGGAGGGCAAGAGCGTGCTGATCCTGGAGCCCGAGCGGCTCGCCCGCCGCGCACGGTAAGCCGGGTCTCCCCGAATAAACTGGTACGGGCGTACCAGACTGTGCGATCCTGGTCGGCGTGTCCGTTTCGCTCGCCGACTACCGCTCCGCACTGACCGTGCCCGGCGCCACGCTGCCCGTGGTCTTCTCCGGCATCGGCCGCCTGCCGATCGCCATGTACAGCTTCGCCACGCTGCTCTACGTGCAGCGTGTCGAGGGCTCGTTCGCCACGGCGGGTCTGGTGTCGGCGGGATCGTTGGTCGGGGCCGCGATCGGGTCGGTGGCGCAGGGCAGGCTGATGGACCGGCGCGGTCCGTCGGGCGTCCTGCTCGTCGTGTCCACGCTGTTCACCGTGGCTGCGGCGGCCCTGGTCGCGGGGATCGAGAGCGGCGCGCCGTTGCCGCTGATCGTCGGGCTGGCGTTCTTCAGCGGGCTCGTCATGCCCGCGATGCCCGCCGCCACCCGGGCGCTCTGGGAACGCCTCGTGCCCTCCGGGCGGTTGCGTGAGGCCGCGCTGAGCTACGAGGCGATCAGCCTCGAGGTGTTCTTCATCCTCGGCCCCGGGCTGGCCGCGCTGCTGGCCTCCGGTCCGTGGCCGGGGACGGGCACCGCGGTGGCCGTGCTGGCGACGGTCGTCGGTGCCGTCGGGTTCGCCCTGACGGCGGCCGTGCGGGCCACCCCGCCCATGCGGCCCGCCGGGCGTCCCACCCTGCTCGGCGCGATCGGCACGCCCGGGATCCGCACCGCCGCCCTCACCGGTCTCGGGTTCGGCCTGGTCGTCGGGGCGGTCGAGCTCGGCGTGCCCGCGGTGGCCACCCAGCACGGTGAGCCGTGGCTCGGCGGGGCGCTGCTGTCCGCGTGGTCGGTCACGTCCGTGCTGGTCGGCGTGCTGTACGGGATGCGGCCCTGGCCCCGAGCCCTGCACCTGCGGATGCCGGTGCTGGTCACCGGGTTCGGGGTGCTGGTCCTGCTCATGTGGGCCACGGCGTCGTCGTTGCCGCTGCTGATCGTCGCGATGCTGCTGGCGGGCGGGCTGATCACGCCGCAGACGACCGGGCAGTCCCTGGTCGTGGACGCCGTCGCGGAGCCGGGGACCGCCACCGAGGCCTTCGGCTGGGTGGTCACCGCGATCACGGTCGGCGCCGCGGTGGGGCAGTCCCTCGCCGGCACGGTCGTGGAGGCGTGGGGTGCCTCGGGCGCCTTCGCCGTCGGCGGGTTCGCCGGGGTGCTGGTCGGGATCGTGCTGTGGCTGCGCCGCCGCACGATCGAGTCACCCCCGGATGTAGTCCAGCTGAGCCTTCACTGACAGCTCGGCGGCGTCCCAGAGCGTCTGGTCGACGTCCGCGTACACCGTCTCGACGACCTGGCGCGGGGTCGCGCCCTCGGGCAGGGTCCGCAGCGCCTCGCGGACCTGCTCGAGCCGCTGGTGGCGGTGGGTGCGGTAGTGCCGGGCGATCTCCGCGGCGTCCGGCAGCTCGGGACCGTGGCCGGTGAGGCACAGCGTGGCGGGGGGCAGGTCGGCGTACCAGTCCAGGCTGGACAGGTAGGGCGCCAGCGCGCCGTCCGGATGGGCGATCACTGTGGTGCCGTGGCCGAGGATCATGTCCCCCGCGAGCAGCGGCGGCGGCCCGTCCGCGCCGTGGACCAGGAAGGACGTCGAGTCCGTGGTGTGCCCCGGCGTCTCGACGACGTGGAACTCCAGTCCGGCGGCCGCGACCACCTCGCCGCCCCGCAGGGTCTCCGACCCCACGGTCGGGTCCAGCGCATGGACCGGGGCCCCGGTCAGCGCGGCGAGCGTCCGGGCGGACCCGGCGTGGTCGCGGTGCCGGTGGGTGATCAGGATGCGCGCGACCGGTCCGTGCGCGGTGATCCGCTCGAGGTGCGCGTCGTCCGCCTCCTCGCCCGGGTCGACGATCACGCACTCGCGCTCGCCGGGCGCCCGCAGCACCCAGGTGTTGGTGCCCTGCAGGGTCATCGGGCCCGGGTTCTCCTGCAGCAGCACCGAGACGACGGGATGGACCTCGCGCAGGACGCCGTACGCAGGCGTCACGACGCCGCCCGGGTGATCGGGTGCGTCGAGCCGTCCGGCAGTATCACGTGCGTGCGCCCGTCCTCGTCCCGGAAGCGCGGGTGGATGGCGGTGAGGTCGCGGGCGCCGCAGGAGGCCTGGACCTCGGCGGTCGTCTCGAACGTGCTGAGGTCCCGCAACGAGAGCAGCGTGGGCGGCATCAGGGTCATCTCGCCCGCGTCGAAGGCGGCGAGCGCGGTCGACGGGTGCCACCAGTCGGCCTCGACGGCCTCGGTGGTGTGGGCGTCCGCAGCCTGGCCCGCGGGCAGCGCGGCGACGAAGAACATCGTGTCGTAGCGGCGCGGCTCGTGCGGCGGGGTGACCCAGTGCGCCCAGGGCGCGAGCAGGTCGGAGCGCAGCACGTACCCGGATTCGACCAGGATCTCGGTGAGCGAGACCGAGTGGTCCGTGAGCTGCTTGCGCCACAGCGGGGCCTGCGCCGTGAGCGAGCCGGGCTGGCCCCCGGGCGGCCCGGCGAGCAGCACGCCGGACTCCTCGAACACCTCCCGGACGGCCGCGGACACCGCCTGACCGGCCACCTCCGGCGTCACGCCGAACCGCTGCGCCCACTCCGCGGGGTCCGGGCCCGCCCACCGCTCGGTGTCCGGGACGTCCGACGGATCGACGCTACCCCCGGGGAACACGGTCATCCCGCCCGCGAAGGCCATCTGCCTGACCCGGCGTTGCAGGAAGACCTGCAGGGGCGCGACGCCGGCGGGCGGGGCCGGGTCGTCCCGCAGCAACAGGACGGTGGCGGCCGATCTGATCGGCTTGTCGGCGTCGACACTCACGCTCGGACCCTACGTCGTCACCGTGGGGGTGTGAGGGTGAAGCACGCCACCGGGGCAGGATGAGCCGGTGGATGCACTGCGCGTCGGGCTGGTCGGAGCGGGACCGTGGGCGCGCACGGTGCATGCACCGGCGCTGGCCGCGCACGCCGGCGTCGACTTCGCGGGGGTGTGGACCCGGCGGCCGACGGACCTCGCCGACGCGCACGGGACCACCGCCTTCCCGACCTTCGCCGCACTGCTCGCGGAGGTGGACGCCGTCGCGCTCGCGGTGCCGCCGTCGGTGCAGGGGGTGCTGGCCGTGGAGGCGGCGGAGGCCGGGCGGCACCTGATCCTCGACAAGCCGCTGGCGGACGCGCTGCCCGCGGGGGAGCGGGTGGCCGCGGCGGTCGCCGCGGCCGCCGTCGCCTCGACGACGGTGTTCACCCTCCGCTTCCACCCGCCGGTCCGGGAGTTCCTGGCCGGGTTCTCCGGGCCCGCCGACGCCGCGACGACGGCCTCCGCGCGCTGGCTGTCCGGCGCGGCCCTGGGCGGGCCGTACGCGGCCTCGCGGTGGCGGGCGGAGCGGGGCGCGCTGCTGGACGTCGGCCCGCACCTCGTCGACCTGCTCGACGCGGCGCTGGGCGAGATCGTCGCCGTCGACTTCGCCCATCGCGGCGACCCGGACCTGTGGCGGATCGGGCTGCGGCACGTCGGCGGCGCGAGCAGCACGCTCGTGCTCTCCCGCGGCATCCCGGTGGACCCGACCGTCATGGAGGTGACGGCCTACGGCTCGGTGGGCAGCCACCGCCTCACCTCCCGCCCGGACGACCCGCGCGCGGGCTACGGCGCGATGCTCGACGAGCTCCTCGCCGACATCCGCGCCCGCCGTCTCGACGGCCCCTACTCGGCCGCCCGCAGCCTGCACGTGCAGCGGGTGCTGGCCGAGGTGGAGGCGCGGGTCTAGGAGCCGTTGCGGCGGCGGTCCGGGAGGTCCTCGCGGACCGCCAGTTCCTCGTGCAGCCTCCGGAGGAGCTCCTGCTCCCGGTTCGACAGCGAGGACACCGCCTCGGGGGAGGAGACATCCGGCTGTCCGGCGGGCCCGTCGTCCGGCGCCGGGTTCCCGGGGCGGGGCCCCATGCCGAAGGGCCCGTCCGGACGGGCGGGCGGCACCTCGCCGGGGCCGAACAGACCGCCGGGGCCGTCCTCCGCGGAGGCGCGCCGCACACGCGGGATCGTGCGGGGGACCGGGCGGGGCGAGGGGAGGCCGTCCTCCCCGGACGGGCGGGGCAGCTCGGAGGCGAAGCTCCACGGGTCCTGCCCGGGCTCGTCCGGGCGGTGCCGGGAGCGGCGTCGACCGCCGACAACGGGGCGGACCGTCGGGGCGCCGTCCACCGCCGCCCGACGGCCGGTCGGCGGGTCGTCGGCCGCGACGCTCGGGTCGGGATCCGCGTGCTCCCCGTCCGCGGCGGGGTGGGTCCGGTCCTCGGTGATCGACGGCCCCGGCTCGGACCGCCCGGGCCCGGGCATCCGGTCCTCGTGCCCGTCCGTCGCCGTCTCGTCCGGCTCGGCACGCCGTCGACGGCCCCCTTCCCGCGGGCGACCTGGGGCGAGCCCGCCGAGCAGCGCGGCCGGATCCTCCGCGGGGCCGTCGACGCGGGGTTCGTCGTCCGCGGTTCCCGGCGACCCGAGCGCCTCGGCAGGCGTGGTGTCCGCGTCGTCCTCGGGAGCGAGCAGCGTCGAGGCGCCGGGCTCGTCGACGAGCCCGGCGGTGGGCGGCACCTCCGCCTGGACCGGCGTCTCCTCGGGCTCGACCGAGATGTCGGAGGACGGGTCCCCGATCCGCGCGGCGACGCGGTCCTCGTGCGTCTCCGGCGCGGACGCCTGGGACTCGCGCTCCGTCGGGTCCGAGGCCTCGGGAACCGCAGGCGCAGAGGGCTCGTCCGCGTCGGACGGCTCGTGCTCGTCCCCGGGGCCCTGATGAGGCTCGCCGAGGTCCGCCGCAGGTTCGGTGTCCGACGCCGGGCGCCACTCCGAGAGGAGATCGCCTAGGCGGGCCGGGAAGTCGGCGGCGAAGGGGTCGTCCTCGACCGCGGCGGGGGCGTCGGGCGCCTCGCCCGGCGAGCCCGAGGCGTGCTCCGGCCGGGTGCCGACACCGCCGGCAGGCATGGCCCAGGCCCCCGAGGCCCAGTCCCGCGTCCATGCCTGGTCCGGTGCGCGGAGAGTGGTGACCGGTGTGGTGGAGTCCGTGCTCTCCGGCTCGGCGTCGGTCGGTGCGTCCACGGTGGCCGACGACGCGACGGCGTCCTCCCCGGACACGTTCGCGGTGGGGTCGTCCGACGACGGCTCGGGCTCTCCCCGCTCGATGTCCGCATCGGGGATCGCGGGGGTGACCTGCGCCATCGCGGGTGCCGTCGTCGCCACGTCGGACCGCGGGTCGGCGTGCGGGGGCGGCGGCGCGGAGGAGGAAGCCTCGGGCCCGGCCGGGAGCGCGGCGGTGTCGGCGGCCCGCTCCTCGGTGGCGTCCTCGCGCGCGGCCGGGGCGCGGTCGGTCTCGACGACGGCGATCGGGCCGGTGTCGGCACGGTCCAGCTGCGCGTCGAGCAGGGGCTGGCTGAGGGGTCCGCTGAGGGGGTCGTGCATCGAGGCCAGGACGGGTGTGTCGGCGTCCGCGGTGGCGGCCTCCCACGGACGGACCGGGGCGGGCCGGGCCGCAGGCGGCACGACGGGCGTCGGGCGGGTCACCGGCGCCGGGCGGGGACCGGATGCCTGCTCCTGGCCGGGCACGGGCGGGACGACGCTGAGCGACCGACCCGATCGGCGCCTGCCCTGCGGCGAGGTGGGTGCCTCCGCCGATCCGGGCGCGGCGTGGCCCGCGCCCGGCAGCCCGGACTCCGCGCGGGCGGGGGAGGGCATCGGACGCAGCGGACGGCCCGCGACGGGCTCGCCGTGCGCCACCGGGGTCCCGAGTGCCGGCATGACGGGCCGCGGGGACGGAGCCGGTCGCGAGGGTCCCCCCGCGGGGCCGTGCGGTGGCGCGGGTACGGGTCCCCTCGGTTCGGACCCGGGTATCCCGACCGCCTCGGACGGGCGCTCGGGACGACGGTGCTCGGGCTTACCGGACTCGGGCTCGGTGGACACGGCGGGCCCCGCCGTCGGCTCCGGGGCGGAGCTCGGGCGGGCGGATCCGGGGTCGACCACCGGCGCGGAACCCTCGGTGGCAGCGGCGTGGTGCTGCCCGGGGACCAGCCCCGAGCCCGGGCCGCGGGGCCGGTCGACCGCCGCGGTCCCGTTCTCCGACCCGGCATCGTGCGATCCGTCCACCCCGACCGTCGCCAGCCCGGCGGGCGTCGTCTGGGCGGACTCGAGCTCCTGCGCCGACTCGAACGCCTGCCCAGAAGCGTGGATCGGCCTGGGCTCGACTCCGCCCACCGGCGCGGACGGGCTCGTCTCGTCCTGCCGAATCCGCGGGACCGGGCTGGGTTTCACCCCCGCCGCGGCGAGGGCGGCCCGCTGGTAGGCGGGCAGGTCGTCAGAGGCCACGTAGGCCTCCACCGACACCGGCGACCCACCGCGCCCCAGGTGCGCCCCCAACCGGTACGACACCACCTCCGGCGCGAACGTGGACTCGCCCAGCTCCACCAGCAGCACCGGGTGCGGCACCGGCCCCGGTGCCCCGCCCGCGGGGGTGTACCGCCACGCGAGCCGCATCGACGACCCGGGCGGCAACGCCCCGGATGCCCGCTCGGACAGCGCCGCGGAGGCCTCGACGGGCCCCGCGCCGAACACGGGCGCGATCCCCTCGCCCGCGGGGGCGAGGCCCTCGGCGGACGGTGCGATCTGCCGTGCGGCGGCGAGCTCCACCACCTGCGCGCGCACCTCGGCGGGCAGCGTGGTGCGGTCGGCGATCAGCGTCGCGACCAGGAGCTCGAGGGCCTGCGGCTCCTCACCGACGGCGACGAGCTCGCGCGCGGTGGCCAGCAGGTCGTCGTCGACCCGGCCCGCGAGGGACAGCAGAAGGTGGTGGGTGTGGGCCATCTCGGCCCTCCTCAGCTCGTGGGGGACAGCACGCGCGGTCGCGTCGGAGCGGTCCATACCGGACGGGAGCCGACGATCGCGGCCTGGTGGTAGGCGGGCGGCTCGAAGCCGCGGCGGCCGGTCGACTCGGCGAGCTCGGTCCCGGTGCCCATGGTCGACTTCGCAAGCTCCGTCCCGGTGCCCATGGTCGACTTCGCAAGCTCCGTCTCCGCGGGCAGCACCTCGACGCAGGGGGTCCGGTCGCCGTGCACGCGCAGCAGCCGCTGCAGCGTGCCGGTCAGGGCCCAGGGCCGATCGGCCCCGGAGACGATGAGCACCCGCTGCGGGCCCCGCCGGGAGTCACGCAGCTCCTCGACACCCGGGTGGCCTGCGACGACCGCCATGGCGCCCATCAGTGCCGGGTCCGGCAGCTCGGGGCCGGGGGTGAAGGCCGGCACGGGGGTGTCGACGGAGAGCGGGAGCACGGCGTCGACCAGCCGGGAGTCCCCGGCCGCGGCGGCCAGCAGGGACCGCTCGCCGTCCGTGAGGCCGACCCGGTTGCGCAGCAGGGCCCGCGGCAGCAGCGCCCCGACCGGCGCCGCGGCGTCCGCCGCGACCCAGTCCCGGAGCCTCCAGAGGACGTCGTCCGGCAGCCGCCCGGCCAGCCGGACGAGCAGCTCGTGTGCCGCCGCGACGTCCACTACGCGACCTCGACGATCAGCTCGACCTCCACCGGGGCGTCGATCGGCAGCTCCGCGACGCCCACCGCGGACCGGGCGTGCGCGCCGGACTCCCCGAACACCTCGGCCAGCAGGTCCGACGCGCCGTTCACCACACCGGGCTGACCGCCGAACCCGGGCGCGGACGCCACGAACCCGACGACCTTCACGACACCCTTGACGTTGTCGATCCCGACCAGCGCGTCGATCGCGGCGAGGGCGTTCAGCACGCAGATGCGCGCGAGGTCCTCGGCCTCCTCGGGCGTGACCTCGGCGCCGACCTTCCCGGTCCGCGGGAGCTTCCCGTCGACGAACGGCACCTGACCCGCCGTGAAGACCAGCGACCCGGAGACCTTGGCCGGGATGTACGACCCGGCGGGCGCGGCGACGGCGGGCAGGGTCAGCCCCAGCTCCGCGAGCCGCTGCGAGGGGGTCGTCACGACTGCACCGGCCGCTTGAAGAACGCGATCAGGTTCTCCGGTGTGGCGCCGGGCACGACCGAGACCAGCTCCCAGCCGTCACGGCCGAAGTTGTCCAGGATCGCCTTGGTGTTGTGGATCAGGAGGGGGGCGTTCAGGTATTCCCACCTGGTCGGGACCGGGGAGCTCATGCGTCGGACTGTAGCCAAGGGGTGACCCGTGAACGTGGGCCGGTGGGCGGAGCGTGCGACGAGTGGCGGGCTGCACGCGGTCGGCCGGACGGACTCTCCGTACGCTGGTGGGGTGACGTCCTCTGCTGATCCGTGGGCGGCGCGTCTGCACGTGGTCTCCGGCAAGGGCGGCACCGGCAAGACGACCGTCGCCGCCGCGCTGGCCCTCGCCCTCGCGGCGGGCGGTCGGCGCACCCTGCTCGTCGAGGTGGAGGGCAGGCAGGGCATCGCCCAGGTGTTCGACACCGCGCCGCTGCCCTACGAGGAGCGCCGGATCGCCGTCGCACCCGGCGGCGGCGAGGTCCGGGCCCTGGCCGTGGACGCCGAGGCCGCGCTGCTCGAGTACTTCGAGATGTTCTACAAGCTCGGCATGGCCGGGCGGACCCTGAAGCGGATGGGCGCGGTCGAGTTCGCCACCACCCTCGCCCCCGGTCTGCGGGACGTGCTGCTCACCGGCAAGGTCAAGGAGTGCGTGACGCGCACCGAGAACGGCCGCCCGGTGTACGACGCCGTCGTGCTGGACGCCCCGCCCACCGGCAGGCTGGTCACGTTCCTGGACGTCACCAAGGCCATGGCCGAGCTCGCCCGCACCGGGCCGATCCACAGCCAGGCGGAGGGGGTCGTGGCGTTGCTGCACTCGCCGCGCACGGCTGTGCACCTGGTCACGCTGTTGGAGGACCTCCCGGTCACCGAGACGCTGGACGCGATCCGGGAGCTCGAGGCGGCGAACCTGCCCGTCGGGTCCGTGATCGTGAACCGGGTGCGCGAGCAGTGGCTGCCGGACCGCTCCGTGGCCTCCGCCGCGCACGGCCGGGTGGACGCGGGCCGGATCCGGACCGGGCTCGCCGCCGCGGGTCTCGACCTCCCGCCGCTGGTGCTGGACGGGCTGGTGGCCGAGACCGTCGAGCACGCCGTGCGGGTGGCCGCCGAGGCCGCCGCGAGCGAGCGGCTGTCCGCCGAGACGGACGTGCCGCGTCTGGAGCTGACCCAGCTGCTCGCGGGCGTGGACCTCGGTGGGCTCTACGAGCTCGCCGCGGAGCTGACCGAGCAGGGGGTGCGACCATCGACATCGACATCGACTTCGACATCGACGCGCTGATCGACGACCCGGCGACCCGGATCCTGGTCTGCTGCGGTTCCGGCGGGGTCGGCAAGACCACCACCGCGGCCGCGGTGGCCCTCCGGGCGGCCGAGCGCGGTCGTCGAGTCGTCGTGCTGACCATCGACCCGGCCCGCAGGCTGGCCCAGGCACTGGGGCTGGACGAGCTGTCCAACGAGCCGAGCGCGGTCCCCCTGGAGGGGGGCGAGCTCGACGCGATGATGCTGGACATGCGCCGCACGTTCGACGACATGGTCTACGCGCACTCGACCCCGGACCGGGCCGAGAAGATCATCGCCAACCCCTTCTACCAGACCGTCTCCAGCTCGTTCTCCGGCACGCAGGAGTACATGGCGATGGAGAAGCTGGGGCAGCTGCACGCCCGCGGCGAGTGGGACCTGATCGTGGTCGACACCCCGCCGTCGCGGTCGGCGCTGGACTTCCTCGACGCACCGCAGCGCATGTCCACCTTCCTCGACGGCCGGATGATCCGGCTGCTCAGCTCGCCTGCGCGGGCGGGCGGCAAGGGTCTGCGGAAGATCGTCGGGGCGGGTTTCGGGCTGTTCGCCAAGGCGGTCTCGACGATCGTCGGCGGCCAGCTGCTCACCGACGCGTCGGCCTTCGTCTCGGCGTTCGACACCATGTTCGGCGGGTTCCGCGAGCGGGCGACCCGGACCTACGAGCTGCTGCGGTCGGGGGGCACGGCGTTCCTCGTCGTCGCGACGCCGGAGCCGGACGCCCTGCGCGAGGCCGCCTACTTCGTCGACCGGCTGGCGGGCGAGGGGATGCCGTTGGCCGGGCTGGTGCTCAACCGCACCCATCCGGTGCTCGCGCCGCTGTCCGCGGCGAAGGCACGCACGGCGGCGGAGAACGCGGGGTCCTCGCGGCTGGCGAGCGCGGTGCTGCGGCTGCACGCCGACCGGGTGGACCTGGCCGAGCGCGAGGAGCGGCTGCTGGCCCGCTTCACCGGTGCCCATCCGTCCGTGCCGGTGGTGCGGGTCCCCGCGGTGGCAGGGGACATCTCCGACCTGGACGGGCTGCGTGCGGTGGGCGAGCGGCTGGCGGACCAGGCCCCGCCCGTGCCGCCGGTCGGGACCGTGCGCTCCCTGCGCTGATCACGGCCCTGATCACGCCGCCTCCTTCCTCCTGGCGGGGACTCGGACCAGATCGGCGTCCTGTGTCTCGGTCACGTCGATGCCGCAGCACGGGCACTGGCGGCCGAGCGCGCCGAACGTCTCACTGAAGTCGGGGACGATGACGATGGCGGTGCAACCGGGGCAGCAGATCGGGGTGAACATCTCGGGCCTCCTGTGTGGTGTGGGTCACTGATGAGGAGACCGGGGGCCCGGCCCTGATTCATCGGTGCTCCGCAAGAGTCCCGCGGCGTGACCGGCGGCACATGGGCAACGGGTACTCGTCCTACAGGGCCGATCTACCTATCCCGCCGCGGCTTCCTCCTCATAGAAGGCCTGCCGTGCGGCACCCAGCAGGTCCGCCCAGTTCTCGACGTCCGGCCGGGAGCGCAGCAGCGCCCGGCGCTCCCGCTCGGTCATCCCGCCCCAGATCCCGAACTCCACGCGCTGGTCCAGGGCGTGGGCGAGGCACTCGGTCCGTACCGGGCAGGCCCGGCAGAAGCCCCTGGCCTCGCGCTGCTCCGCGCCCCGGACGAACAGCCCCTCGGCGTCCGTGGTCCGGCAGCGGGCCGCGGCCCGCCAGTTCCAGCTGGTCAGCGGTGTGGTCACGCTTCGTCTCCTCCACCCCGCGCGGACCCGGGCGGTCCGCGTTCGGCAACTGAGACGGATTCTGGGAGCGGGCGGTTCCGCCCGACACCCGGCGAAACTACTCAAGCTTCACCAACGGGTCGGTACCCTCCCACCGTGGCTCCTCCCCGTCATCTGGCGCGCCCGATCGGTCTGCTGCTGGGCCTGTGCCTGCTCGCCGGCGTCGTCGCGGCGGGGATGGCGTTCCCGTTCGCGGCGGGGATCGGGCTGGTCAGCAACGACGCCGGGGACAGCGTCAACTCGGCGTCGTCCAGCCTGGTGGAGGGCGGCCTGCCGCTGACCACCACGCTCACGGACAACCAGGGCCTGCCCATCGCGTGGATCTTCGACCAGAACCGGCAGCAGGTCGGTGCGGAGCAGATCTCCCCGGCCATGAAGGCCGCGATGGTCGCCATCGAGGACCGCCGCTTCTACGAGCACCAGGGCGTGGACTGGCAGGGCACGATCCGCGCGGTGATCGCCAACTCGGCGTCCGGGGACGTCGTGCAGGGCGCGTCCACGCTGACCCAGCAGTACGTCAAGAACTACACGCTCTACGTCGAGGCGCAGACCGAGGCGGAGCGACTCAAGGCCACCGAGCAGACCCCCGCCCGCAAGCTGCGCGAGGCGCGGGTCGCGCTGCAGCTCGAGCGGCAGCTGCCGAAGGACGAGATCCTCGCCCGCTACCTCAACATCGTGTTCTGGGGCAACGGCGCGTACGGGATCGAGAGCGCCGCGCGCACGTACTTCGGCGTGCAGGCGAAGGACCTCACCGTCGCGCAGGCCGCGCTGCTCGCGGGCATGGTCCGCAACATCTCGGCCACCGACCCGGTCAACAACCCGCAGGCCGCGCTGGACCGGCGCAACGTCGTGATCGCCCAGATGGAGGACCAGGGCATGATCGACGAGGCCCAGGCCCGGTCCGCGACCGCCCAGCCGCTCGGCCTGGCCACCCCGCTGAACACCCAGCCCAACGGCTGCATCGGCGCCGGGGACGCGGGCTTCTTCTGCAAGTACGTCAGCACCTACCTGGCCGAGCACGGGTTCTCTCCCGAACAGGTCGCCCGTGGCGGCTACACCATCAAGACCACGCTGGACCGCCAGAAGCTCGCCCAGGTCAAGGCCTCGCTGGACGGCGAGGTCCCGCCCAGCCAGCCCGCCGTCGCCAACGTGATGTCGCTCGTCGAGCCCGGTCAGGACAAGCACCGGGTGCTGGCGATGGCCTCCAGCCGCACCTTCGGGCTGGACGCCGAGGCGCTGGAGACCAGCTACGGCCTGCCGTACGAGCCGGTCAACCTGGGTGCGGGCTCGGTCTACAAGATCTTCACCGCGGCCACGGCGATGGAGAAGGGGCTCGGCATCAACTACCAGATGTCGGTCCCGCCCAGCGGCTACGCGTCGCCGATCTACGTCGACGGCGGCGGGCGCCCGATCCCGGTGCAGAACGCCGGCAACTACCCGGAGCGGATGAGCCTGCAGGACGCGCTCGCCACCTCGCCGAACACCGCGTTCGTCAAGCTGGAGGAGTTCACCGGCGTTCCGGACGTCGTCGACATGGCCGTCCGGCTCGGGATGAAGTCGCTGGCCACGACGCCCTTCGTCGACCCGAACACCGGGCGGCGCACGGACCGGTCCATCGCCGAGGTGACCAAGGCGCAGCGGCAGGCGTCGTTCACCCTCGGGGTCACCCCGACGTCGGTGCTCGAGCTGGCCAACGTCGGCGCCACCATCGCGAGCGCGGGCAAGTGGTGCCCGCCGAGCCCGATCGAGTCGATCACGGACGCCGCGGGCCTGCCGGTCGCGATCACCGACGCCCCGTGCGAGCAGGTCGTCGAGCCCGGGCTGGCCAACACCCTGTTCACCGGCCTGTCCAAGGACGACATCTCCGGCACGGCCGCGGGTGCCGCCCGGCAGGTGGGCTGGAACCGGCCGATGGGGGGCAAGACCGGGACCACGCAGCAGCACAAGTCGGCGGCGTTCGTCGGGTTCCTGCCGAACCTGTCGGGCTCGGTGATCACCTTCGACAACTCCAACTCGCCCAAGCCGCTGTGCGACGGCGCGGGTGCCCCCTTCGCCTGCCGTAGCGGCAACATCTTCGGCGGCAAGACGCCGGCCGAGACGTGGTTCGGCGCGGTCAAGCCGATGGTCGAGGGCACGCCCGTCCTGCCGCTCCCGCCGACCGAGGACCGGTACCTGACCGGGGGTGCCGAGACCCGCGTGCCGGACGTCGTCGGGCGCGGGGTGAACGACGCGCGCGCCATCCTGCAACGGGCGAACTGGCAGGTCAGCACCACCACGGTGGACAACCTGGCCGCCGCGGGGACCGTCGTGGGGCAGAGCCCGCGAGGCACCGCGCTGCCCGGCGAGCAGATCGTGCTGCAGGTCAGCAGCGGCACCGTGCCCGCTCCGCCCGCCCCGCCGGGTGAGGGTGGCGAGGGCGCCCCGCCCGCCGAGGGAGCCCCGCCCGCCGAGGGTGGGGACGGCGGAGACGGCGGCTGACGCGCCGCGTCCGTGACGGGCCGGGCACCGCCTCGCGGCCTACCATCGCTGACCATGTCCGAGGTCCCCCGCGCCGACGTGCTCACGCGGTGGATCGGGCTGCTCCCGTTCCCGCGGGGCCCGAAGGGCGGGCCGTGGGAGACGGGCCGACACGATCCGGCGCGGGAGCAGCCGGTCGAGCCCGCCGGTCCGGCCGAGGACGTCGGGTCGGCCGCGGTGGTCGAGTCGGCCGCGGTCGTCGTACCGCCGCCGGTCGAGGTGCTCCCCCCGCTCGTCCCCGCGCCCCCACCGCTGCCGCCCCGGGCCCCCGACCTGGGCCGGATCACCCCCGCACCCACGCTCGTCGGGCGGGGCGCCCGGCGGGGCAGGGCCGCCGAGCCGCGCGGCGCGGTCGTCGACGGGATCGAGCACCGGCCGCCGATCACGACGGACGAGGGGCTGGGGCTGTCCCGGCGGCTGCGCGGGCGGCTCGGCTCACGGGCCTTCGCGCTGTTCTTCCTGGGCGTCTACCTGCTCATCGTCCTGCAGCTGATCTACGTGCTGATGAACGGCTGAGAGCCGCGGACCGGTACCGGAACCGGAGTGTCGGTGCGCCCGTCTACCCTGGTCGACGGTCCGGGCGCTCTCCCCGCAGCCTCGGCCCGGTCCGCAGCCTGTTGCCGCACGGGGAGTGGAGGTGGTCCTCGATCGGCGCCGAGATCCCGGGGGTGGGCCCTGCCGCGAGCAACCCGGCCCCCACCGCGCACCGTGTCCGCAGCGTGCTGGCCATTCCGGCCTTCCGCAGGCTGTGGGGCGTCACCGCCGTCACCGCGACCGGCGAGTGGCTGTCGCTGCTCGCGCTGACCTCGCTGGCCACGCAGCTGACCACCGGCTACGCGGCCCAGAGCTTCGCACTCGGCGGGGTCGTGGCCACCAAGCTGCTGCCCGCGCTGCTGCTCGGCCCCCTCGCGGGCGCCCTCGCCGACCGCTTCGACCGGCGCAAGGTCATGGTGACCTGCGACGTCCTGCGCTTCTGCCTGTTCGTCTCCATCCCGCTCGTCGGGTCGCTGTGGTGGCTGTTCGCCGCCACCTTCCTGATCGAGATGTGCGCGATGTTCTGGATCCCGGCGAAGGACGCGTCGGTCCCGAACCTGCTCCGCCGCAAGGACCAGGTGGAGACGGCGAACCAGCTCGCGCTGGTGGTCACCTACGGCGTGTCCGTGCTGATCGCGGCCGGGCTGTTCACCGTGGTCTCCAGCATCGGGCACCTGCTGCCGGGGGAGGACGGCTCCGCCGCGCTGACCACGGTCTACATCGCCCTGGTGCTGGACGGCTGCGCCTTCCTGCTCTGCGCGATCATCGTCTGGTTCCGCATCCCGGAGATCTCCGGGCACACCGACCGCAAGGACGCCGAGGCCCCGCCGAAGCTGCTCACGCTGCTGCGCGAGGGCTTCCAGTACGTGGCGACCACCCCGCTGATCCGCGGCCTGGTGCTCGGCATCATCGGGGCGTTCGCCGCCGGTGGCGCGGTGATCGCGTCGGCCAAGCTCTACGCGGCCAGCCTCGGCGGCGGGGACGCGGCGTACTCCGTGCTGTTCACGGCCGTGTTCGTCGGGCTCGCGGGCGGCATGGCGGTGGCGCCCAAGCTCGCGCACAAGCTGCCGCACAACCGGCTGTTCGGCACCGCGATCGTCGGGGCGGGCGCGGCGCTGCTCATCGTGGCGGTGTCCGGGTACCTGTTCATGGCGATCCTGGCCGTGGCCCTGGTCGGCGGCTTCGCGGGCATCGCGTTCCTCACCGGGCTCACGATCATCGGCTCCCAGGTGGCGGACGACATCCGCGGCCGGATCGTCGCGTTCGTGCAGTCGCTGGTGCGGCTGGTGCTGCTCGGCTCGATGTCGCTGGTCCCGGTGCTGGTCGGGCTGGTCAGCACCCGCTCGATCACCCTGTTCGCGCACACCTTCACGGTGGACGGCACGCGGTTCGTGCTGGCGGGCGGCGGGCTCGTCGCGGCGGTGGTCGGCACGCTGGCCTACCGGCAGATGGACGAGCGCCGGTTCGAGCCGCTGCTGCGGGACATGCTGTCCGTGCTGCGCCAGGGCAAGCCGCGGCGCGGCTCGGGCACGCTGATCGCGGTCGAGGGCGCCACCCCGGCCGAGACGGCGGACCAGGCCGCCCGGCTGGCGGCCTCGCTGCGCGGGCAGGGACACGTCGTCGTCGAGTCGGAGGACAGCGAGCGGGACGCGTCCCGCTGGGCCGCGGCCACCCGCGAGGCGAACCTGTCCGGGGCACGGGCCAAGGCCCTCGCGGCGGCGGCGATCCGCGCGGACATCGTGGAGCGGATCATCCGGCCCGCGCTCGCCGAGGGCGCGGTCGTCGTCGTGGACCGGTTCATGGCCAGCCCGATCGCGCAGTTCGGGGTCGCGGCGGACCGGATGGACGCCGAGCTGGAGCCCGGCGAGCTCGAGCGGCTGGCCGCGTGGTCCACCGGCGGCCTGCGACCGGACGTCTCGGTCCTGCTGGACCGGGAGGCCGCCGCCGGGTCGGGCGCGATCGCGGGCGAGGAGCACGTGCGGGTGCAGCGGCTGCTGGCCGGGTTGGTCGCGGCCGAGCCGCACTCCTACGTCGTCGTCGAGGCCGAGGGAGCGCCGGAGGAGGTCGCGGGGCGGGTCTTCGCCGGCGTCGAGCCGTCCCTGCCGCCCGCCCCCGAGCAGCCCGCCGACCTCCCGCGGGTCTCCGGGACATGACCGTCTGGGGAGACGTCGTCGGGCAGCCCGAGGCGGTCGCCGAGCTGAGCCGCGCGGCCGCACTGGACACCTCGATGACGCACGCGTGGCTGTTCACCGGCCCGCCCGGCTCCGGCCGATCCAACGCCGCCCGGGCCTTCGCCGCCGCGCTGGAGTGCGAGTTCGGCGGCTGCGGCGAGTGCACCGCCTGCCACACCGTGTTGGCGGGCACCCACGCGGACGTCCGCGAGATCGTGCCCGAGGGACTGTCCATCTCGGTGGCGGAGATGCGCAACCTCGTGCAGCTCGCCGCGCGCAGGCCCTCCACCGGCAAGTGGCAGATCCTCGTGATCACCGACGCGGACCGGCTCACCGAGGGCGCCTCGAACGCGCTGCTCAAGGCGGTGGAGGAGCCCGCGGACCAGACCGTCTTCCTGCTGTGCGCGCCGTCGGACCATCCGGAGGACGTGCCCGTCACCATCCGCTCCCGCTGCCGGGTCGTCTACCTGCGCGCGCCGGCCCCGGAGGCCATCGCGGAGGTACTCGTCGAGCGGGACGGCATCGAGCCCGAGACCGCGCACTGGGCCGCGTCGGTCTCCGGCGGGCACGTCGGCCGCGCCCGCAGGCTGGCCCGAGACGCGGATGCCCGGCAGCGCCGGGAGCGGATCCTCGGCGTCCCGCTGCGGCTGCGGCACCTCGGGGACGCGTTCGCCTTCGCGGACGACCTGGTCCGCGAGGCCGAGAGCGAGGCCTCGGACATGAGCGGGGCGCGAGACGCCTCGGAGCGCGAGGAGCTCGCCGTCGCGATGGGGGCCGGCGGCACCGGGAAGGGCGCTGCCCAGGCCGCCCGGGGCGCGAAGGCCGCCGAGCGCGAGCTGGAGAAGCGCCAGAAGTCCCGCAACACCCGCACTCAGCGGGACGCGCTGGACCGCGCACTGGTCGATCTCGCGGGCTTCTACCGGGACGTCCTGGTCAGCGGGTCGCCGGTCGCGCTGATGAACCCGGACCGGGAGTCGGAGGTCGCGCAGGCCGCCCGCGAGTGGAGCCCGGAGTCCGCGCTGCGCAGGCTCGAGGCCGTCCTCGCCTGCCGCGAGGCCCTGGAGCTCAACGTCAAGCCGCGGATCGCGGTGGAGGCGATGATGACCCGCCTCCAGCAGGGTTGATCAGCGCCCCCAGGGACGCAGCCGAACCAGGGTGATCGTGCGGGACACGGTGGCCTGGTAGCCGTCGAAGTAGCCGCCGACCTGCCGGAACCGCTCCCACACCGCGGCCCGCTCGGCGTCCGGGATCGCCTCGGCCACGACCGCCCACCGCTCGCCGCGGATCTCGACCTCCGCGTACGGCGTGGTCTGCAGGTTGAGCCACCACTGCGGCTCCGCGTCCACTCCGCCGTTCGACGCCGCGACCAGCACGTCCTCCCCGTCCCGCAGGTGCAGCAGGGGTGTGGTGAACCGGCGACCGCTCCGGCGGCCGGTGTGGGTGAGCAGGACGAGGTCTCCGCCCCGGAACCGCCACAGTCCGCGCCCGCGCGTCTTCCGCAGCAGGGCGGTGTGGAGTGAGCCGATTCTCCGCATGAGCGCGGTCAGGCGCTGGTCCTTCTTGGTCAGGGTGGTCATGGCGTCTCCTTTTCGCTGTAGCGCCGATATTATGAATTGAGCAGTGGTAGAGTCAATCCCCGTGGTGAGGACGTACCGCTCGGCACTGCGCGAGGAGCAGGCCCGGCAGACGCGCTCCGCGGTGCTGGACGCGGCGGGCCGCTGCTTCCTGCGCGAGGGCTACGCGGCCACCACCATGAAGGCGATCGCCGCCGAGGCCGGCGTCTCGGTCCAGACCGTGTTCAGCCAGGGCGCGAAGTCCGCGCTGCTGCTCGCCGCCGTCGACCGCAGCCTCGTCGGGGACGACGTGGAGGTGCCCCTCGCCCGCCGCGAGGGCTTCAGCAGGCTGGTCGAGGAGTCCGACCGGGAGGCCAAGCTCGAGCAGCTGCGTCGCGTGGCGCTGGAGGTGCTGCCGATGGCGGCCCCGATGATGTGGGTCTTCCGCGAGGCCGCCGGCGCGGACCCGGAGATCGCCGAGGCGTGGACGGAGTACGAACGCCGCCGGTTCACCGACTACCGCGCGGTCGTCGAGTCGTTCGGCCCGTGGCTGCGCATGGACCTCGCCCGCGCCGTGGACCTCTACTGGGCGCTGGCGAGCTTCGAGGCCGTCGACAAGCTGCTCCGCGGCCGGGGCTGGACCATCGAGGCCTACGCGGACTGGGTGGTGGAGCTCGTCGACCGGCTGTTGCTGGACTGACCCGTCAGCTCAGCACGGCTGCCGACCGCTGCTCGAACCCGGGGCTCGTCGGCGGCGGGACCCAGGCGATCACGAGCTGCACCATCCCGACGGCGGCGAGCACCCGGCCCGTCCGACGGTCCGTGTTCCGCGGGATCGACATCAGCGCCACCAGCGTGAACAGCACGTACGCCGACACCGGCGTGAACCGCAGCCGATCCATACCGCCACGACGGACACCAGGTAGCCGATCAGCGCCGCCGGGAAGCGGATCGCGTAGAGCATGGCTACGGCCAGGAAGAGCAGGACGTGCCACAGCGTCTCGTCGACGGTCCCGGCCGCCGCGAGCAGGCCGGGCCACACGCCGTCACGGAAGGCGAAGACGTCCGGGTTGGTGGTCACGAGGGTCTGCTTCAGGCTCGCCGTCCGCACGCGCCGGACCGGGTGCCGCAGGTGCACCAGCAGCGTCTGCAGGTAGCCCTTGATCCAGCGGGAGCGCTGCCGGACCCAGTTGCCGGGGGCGCGGTTGGCCTCCTCGAACGTCGTCGAGTTGATGACGCCGACGGTGTGTCCGAGCGCCGCCGCCCGGATGCCGAGGTCGGCGTCCTCGGTGACGTTGAACGGGTCCCAGCCACCCAGCCGTCGTAGGGCGGCGGTCCGGAAGTGGTTGGACGTGCCGCCGAGCGGGATGGGCAGGCCCAGCCGGTCCAGCCCGGGCAGCATGAAGTCGACCAGAACGAGTACTCGGTGGTGAACATCCGGGTCAGCCAGTTGTCCGCGGCGTTCCACTAGTTCAGCGCGGCCTGGACGCAGACCAGCCGCTCGCCGCCGCGTCCGAAGGCGACCACGGCCTTCTTGGGCTGGTCGGCGTCCGGCTTGTCCTCGGCGTCGTGGATGACGAGGTAGTCGCCGCGGGCCAGGAACAACCCGACGTTGCAGGCCTTGGGCTTCGTCTGCGGGTGGCCCGGCGGGATGATCAGGAAGGTGACGTTGCGGGGCGGGTTCGCAGCCTTCGCCGCTTCGATGGTCTCGGTGTCGGACTCCTCGAGCAGCAGCAGGATCTCCAGCTTCTCGGCGGGGGTAGTCCAGCCCGCCGAGGTTGTCGATCAGCTGCGCGACGATGTTCGCCTCCCGGAACACCGGCACGAGCACGGTGTAGACCGGCAGGTCCTGGTCGCGGAGCGCGGTGACCTCGTCGTCGGTGACCTGGACGTGGTTCTCCTGCCGCACCCCGACCATGCAGACGACGAACTTGAACGTCACGCTGACCAGGAATGCGAGCGAGACGACCGCGAGCAGCGCGATCAGCGTGGCCCGCGGCGCCTGCACCAGCCCGCCGACCAGCACCGCGACCACGATCCACAGCACGACGTGCTGCGCCGGGAACAGCACCTGCCGCGCCGACTGTGCCCTGTCCCGTGCCCACAACCCCAGCGTCGCCTGCTCGACAACCGCCTCCCGGTAGTTGCGTGCAGGGCCTGCAGGACGTCCCAGTCGGTGGTGACGGCGAGGGTGACCGGCCTGCCCAGCACGCCTTCGATGTGGCGCCGCTCCTCGGTGGGCCGCTCGGAGGTCGCGACGAGCACGGTCTCCCGACCGTGCCTGGCGCAGGCTCCGTGTGGACCGGGAACCACCCCTCCGCCCCGAGCACCTGCGGGTCCAGCCCCTCGGACAGACCCCGCTCCACCGAGGTGGCGGCCAGGTCGACGTACCCGCTCTCCCAGGTCCGCGCCAACAACCGGTACAGCTCGGTCCGCTTGACGAGCCCGGCCGCGACCAGCACGGACCCCACCCGCACCCCGTTCCGCGCGGCCACCTCCACCGCCCAGTCCCGCCGCTCCGCGGTGACCAGCCCCTCGGCGACCAGCACGTCACCGATCCGCGGATCCGAGGCGACCGTCATGATCGAAGCATCGCCGCGACGGTCCAGACCGACACGCCGGGACCAGCTAAAGAGGACCCATCCGGGTGACGGGAGGGGGGCCGGTCGTGGTGGCGGAGCCGGTAGGTATCCTTGCAACGCACCACGCCGCCTTAGCTCAGTCGGTTAGAGCGACGCACTCGTAATGCGTAGGTCTGGGGTTCGACTCCCCAAGGCGGCTCCATAGAAGGAGCAGGTCAGCAGCCTGTTTCTCTCGCTAGAAGATCCACATCTGATCCGCCCGGGGCATGAGTAGGGGCATGTCCGAGGGTTTCTGGCTTAGCTTCTGCTCATGGCGAGGGGCTCAGTCGAGACGCGGAGGTCCGGTTTTCGCGCGCGTGTCTACGCGGGCAAGGACCCTGTCACGCACCAGCAGACATACCTGCGGGGCGAGAACCGACGAACCCGAGCGGAGGCCGAGGCGGACATTGAGCGCCTCCTCGCGCTAGCCGACACGGGCGAGAAGGTGGAACTCAAGCGCACCGTCGCGACTCTCTTGGATCGCTGGATGGAGACCGTCGATCACGAGCTGAGCACCGCTGAGACGTCCGCCGGCTACATCCGGCGCACGATCAAGCCCGCGCTCGGCGACATGCCAATCCGGAAGCTCCAGCATCGGGTGGACATCCTTGACAAGCTCTACACCCACCTCCGCCGGTGCAACCAGCTCTGCAAGAGCCCGTTGCCCGGCCATGTGTGCAAGCCGATGTCCGCGGGGGCGGTTCGCCGTGTGCACGCGATCCTCTCGGCTTCTCTGAACTACGGCGTGTCCTGGGGCTGGATAGAGCGCAACCCAGCTGACCACGCGCACCCGCCCAAGCTCGCCCGTCGTCAGGCCCTCCCACCGCGTCCGGAACAGGTCGCTGCACTTCTGAACGCAGCGGGTTCCGCTGACGAGGAGCTCGGAGTCTTCCTGTGGCTCGCGGTCACCACGGGAGCCCGCCGTGGCGAGCTCGTTGCGCTGCGTTGGTCGGACTTCGAGCTGGAGCGCGGGCTGTTGCGTGTCGGCTCGAGCTACGTCGTCCGTTCCGGGGAGCGCCGGCTCAAGGGGACCAAGACCGGCGAGGAGCGACTGCTGTCTCTCGACTCGGTCTCGGTCGAGCTGCTGACTCAGTTCAGGGTCACGCGAGAGGCCGGCCTCGCACCGGTCGGGCTGACACTCGCCGCGGACGCCTTCCTCTTCTCGCCGGATCCCGCGGGTGCCAACCCGTGGCACCCGGACCACTTCACTCACGCCTATCGGGACGTCGCGAACGGACTCGGCATCACCGAGCCTCTGAAGAACCTGCGGCACTTCAACGCGACGCAGCTCCTCGCAGCAGGCGTGGACCTGAGGACGACTGCGGGCCGGCTCGGCCACAGCGACGGCGGCGCCACCACGCTGCGGGTCTATGCGAGCTGGACCAAGCCGGCCGACCAGAGGGCTGCGGAGCTCTTGGCAGGTGACCTCACGACGCTGCGAGCGAAAGCAGCAGCCGCGGAACCTGTCGCGCGCCTCAGGGCGGGTCGTCGTCTCGCCAGCACGAGCCGTCCCCTCGCCGACTACGTCCGACCCGACGCGACGACGTACCTGGAGATTGCCTCGGCCCTCCGGATGGCCGTCCGCGCCAATGAGCTCGCGCCGGGCGATCTGCTCCCAACGGTCCCCGACATCGCCGCCCACTTCGGCCTTGCCCGCTCCACAGCCCAGCGCGCCGTCACGTCCCTGGGCCAAGAGGGCATCATCGAACGCAGCGGCAGCCGCTGGGTCGTCGCGAAGGGAGCACGTCCGGAGGCGTCATGACGGTCGAGAGCCACCTCGACGAGCTGAAGCTCGTCGTGCCCTCTCCCGTCCAGGAGATCCACGACGAGCGCCTCGAACGCCACGGTGTGCGGCTGCTTCTCAAGCGGGACGACCTCATTCACACCGACATCCCCGGCAACAAGTGGCGCAAGCTCAAGTACAACCTGAAAGACGCCGAGGCAGCCGGCCAGACCAAGCTCCTGACCTTCGGCGGCGCCTACTCCAACCACATCCGCGCAGTTGCAGCCGCGGGCTACTACTTCGGCTTCGAGACCGTGGGCGTCATCCGGGGCGAGGAGCACCTGCCCCACAATCCGATTCTGGCCTATGCCGCCACCCGCGGCATGACGCTGGCCTACATCGACAGGGACCGATACCGGATCAAGACGTCGGACGAAGTCCTCGGCCCGCTGCACGAGCGGTTCGGGGAGTTCTTCCTCGTCCCTGAGGGTGGAAGCAACGCAGCAGCTGTACGCGGTGTGGCTGAGCTGCCGGCTGAGATCGACTTTCCCTACGACGTCCTCTGCGCGCCGGTCGGTACGGGAGGGACATTGGCCGGCCTCGCGTGTGCTGTCCCGAGCGGAGTGCGGGTGCTCGGCTTCTCCTCGCTCAAGGGCGGCGCGTTTCTCGCCGATGATGTGCGTGGGCTTCAGGGAGTAGCGGGGCAGGTCACCGACAACTGGGATCTGCAGTTGGACTATCACTTCGGCGGCTTCGCTCGACGCCCGGCCGAACTGCGGGAGTTCGCACAGGACTTCGAGGTCAGGCACGGCGTAGACCTTGAGCTGACGTATGTCGCGAAGATGTTGGCGGGCATCGTCGACATGGTCTCGATGCGGCAGTTCCCGTCTGGGTCAGTCATCGTCGCGGTGGTCACCGGTCCACCAGAGGCCTGAACTAGGAGACGTTCGCCTGGTCAGGCGCGCGATGCGAACTAACTCGGCAACGCTGTCCGAGGTGAGCGACCTGGATTCGAGGCGAAGCTCCCAGGTGCCGTTGTTGATCTGGAACCTTTTTCCGAAGCCGAGCCACCGGCCTGTCATCTGTCCACCGGACTCAATCAGCAGTTGCATCGCGCCTCGGTAGACCGCGCCCTTGTAGTAGCCCGTGGGTGAGGTCTTCTCCTCCCACGTACCGGTCGCGCTGATGCCGTCGAGGGCGAGTTCCATGCGCAGCTCCGAGCCGGTGCTGTGCGGCAGGCTCTCGACGCTCAACGCGTTGCCCTGCTGCCGGATGACGACGTAGTGAGTCGACGCGAGCTCCTGCCCGCGCCCATCGCTGTAGAAACTGTACTCGCTCTTCCAGACCCCGGAAAGGTCGAGCGTCCCGGGAACGGCCGCTGTGGCGGGCCGTGGGGCATCGACAGTGGGCGTAGCCGCGGCCAGGGTGAAGGCGAATCCCAGCTTCACCAGCAGAGACCGCCGGTCGAAGGCCGGATCGAGCTGGCTCACCCAGATCGCGAGCTGTTCGGCGACGTCCTGCGCGGGGGCGCGCTCAAGCCGCTCGGCGAGTTCGCGGAGCGCAGCGCGGCCTGCACCAACGTCGTCGCTGGTGTCCTGTGATAGCTCCTGCTCACCTGTGGTCACCACTGCTGGCAAGCGTGCCAGCTCGGTTCGGGCCCGCTGCACGGGGTCGGCCGCGCGATGGTCGCCGACGTCGACGAGCAGGTCTGTGAGGTGGCAGGCGTAGATCTCCGCGAGCCTCGCGAGCACTTCGAGCGACGGCTCGTAGCCAGACTCCGCAGGCCACCGCTCCCAATACGAGATGTTTTTGAAGGTCTTGGGATCGTCCGGCCACAGCTCGTTCCAACGATCCGCGACGTCCCCCTGGCTCCATCCGTGCGCGACGCGCAGCGCTACGCGCGCGTTGACCCGGTAGGTCTCGCGGAACTCGGCGGCAACCTCGGTCCACGTGTGGCCGTCGTTGCGCATCTCGCGCGACCGCTGGATCTGAAGCTGTCGCTGACTTCGGGGCCGTGCCGCCATCTCGCCTGCCCCCTCTCGGCGGTTGAGGTCAGTCTAGACGATCCTTCCCTGTTTGGCGGGGAAATTCTGCCCATCAAGCTGGCGCCTACGCAGGGTGTTTCGCACTCACGTTCCGTCGTTTCCTGATGTCACTCCCAGGACTTCACGGGCAACGGACTCTCGCCGCCCCGACGGTCCTCCCAGAACCAGGAGGCGACCTCGTGAACGAACCGACCGCCCACCCGTTGATGACGATCCATGCCGCCGCGCTCGCCCTCGGCTGCTCGGACATGACGATCCGCAGGAAGGTCGAGGCGCGCGCCTTCCCCGCAGTGAAGATCGGCTCGAAGGCATTGGTGCCGCGGGCCTTCGTTGAGCGGCTGATCGCCGACGCGCTGGCTGGGAGAACCGTTGTCGTCGAGGAGTACGCCGCCGCGTGGGCGGCCGAGGCCACCGCGATGCGCGAGGAGCGTCATGCCTAGCCCCGGGGTGCTGATCTTCCTCGCGGTCCTTGGAGCCTTCCTATGCGCCAGGGCGAGGCTGGCAGGAGCCGCGATCGCCTTCTCGCTCATCGCCTTCCTCGTCCTCGTCGCGACGCCGCTCGGACAGGCCATTCCTGACGCTGCGGCCACGTTCTTCTCAACGCTCGACGGCGCCTCGACTCCGGTGCTCAATCAGCCCGGAGGTGAGCAGCCGTGAGCGAAGTCGACTGGCGCGACAGTGCCGCATGCGCCGATGAAGACCCTGAGCTCTTCTTCCCCGTGATCGAACGGGGAGAACACGCGGTCACCGAGATCGCTGCGGCCAAGGAAGTCTGCGCTCGGTGCCCGGTGCTCATGAGGTGCAGGGCCTGGGCGCGTCGCTCGCTTCCATACGGCATCGCTGGCGGTCTGACCGCCGACGAGCGACGGGAGCTGCCGGTTCCCGCGGAGGTTCTGAAGCCGAGTGGGCGGCTCGGGCCGCCCGTCCTGGGTGATCGGCGCGAGGTTGCGGCCGCAGGACGACTAGCCATTCAGCGTGGCGCGCGTCCCGCCGAGGTCGCCGCCCAGTTCGCCGTCACACGGCGGACTGCGACCCGGTGGGCTGCGCAGGTTCGCGCCCAGTCGGACAAGGAGCGAGGGGCCGAGAACCACGAGCGGGCGAGCTGCGTGAGGAGTGGTCGGTGATGGCGCCCATTGGTGTCGGCCGTCGGCTGGAATCTCTGGCCTTCGAGATTGCAGCCGAAGAGTTCGACGGCGAGATCGTGGTCGAACCGATTCCCGGCTACCAGATGCTGACACGTCAGCGCCTTGTGGATCCGCTACCTGGGGTGCGTGCCGCGCGGGCGTTGGCGAGCGCCGCCCGCGGTCTGCTCGTCGAGCAGGTCCGGGACGCCCGCGCCGCTGGCCGTTCGTGGGACGAGGTCGGGGAGGCGTTGGAGCTGTCGGACGGTACGACCGACGACCCGCGTGCCGAGGCGGCGTTCGCCGAGGTCGTCGAGGGTCGACGAGCCGAGCCCACTTGGCACTCGTTTCGGACCCCATCGACCTACTGGCGCTGCAGATCCTGCGGCGAGCTCGTGACCGACTACGGGCCGATCGGTAGCTCGCACCCAGATGACCAGGAATCCGGACACGCGACGACCTGCACCCGTCATCAAGCAGCGCTCGCGAGATGGCGCGCAGACACAGGATGGGACTGACCGATGGACATGTTGTGGAGCCCGACCGCGGTCCTGCTGATTGGTTTGGTCGCAGCCGCCGCACTGGCTTGGACACGCCGAGCTCGAGGCATCGCCCTCGTAATAGGCCTGTTCGCATTGCTGCCCGCGTTGACGATCCTGCGGGCGCTGCCGTGGCCGCTGCTGCTCGTGCCCGCCCTCGGGCTGCTGATCTTCCTGCGGTATCGCTGGACGCGATCGGCGTCGGTCGTCTCCCGGTGGGGAGCCCGGTCCCGGCGGAAGTCCGGGGTGGCCTCCTCGGTCGACATCGTGCGGTTCGGTGGGTCCGCAGCGATGTTGCGCCGCGCTCCCACCGTGCGCCCGTCTCTGGAGACGTTGTCTCGGTGGGAGCTGATGACCCTCCCAGTGCCTGAGGTGGCGGTGCGGCTGTGCCGCTCGGGTGGGCAGTGGGTGTGGGCGTCCAACGAGGACGTCGTCGTCTCGGTGGGTGGGCCGCGGTCGGGGAAGTCCGGGTGGCTGGCCGGGCAGATCATCGACGCCCCCGGCGCCGTCCTCGCGACGAGTACTCGCCTGGACCTCCTCGAACTGTGCACCCCGTACCGGGAGCGCAAGGGCCCGGTCCTGGTGTTCAACCCGGCCGGACTCGGCGAGCTCGCCTCGACGGTCACCTTCGACCCGCTGACCGGCTGCCAGGACCCCGTCTCCGCCGCCGAGCGCGCGGCGGACCTGCTCTCGGCTGTCTCGTCGTCGGGGGGTGGGGATCGGGAGTACTGGGAGTTGCAGGGCCGCCGGGTGCTGGAGGCGCTGCTGCACGCCGCGGCGTTGGGGCATCGGTCGATGCGGGAGGTCATGGACTGGACCGCCGACCCCGAAACGGCGCGTAAGGAGGTGACGGCGTTGCTGCGTCGGTCGCCGGAGCCGGGGTTCGGGGTGTCGTTCGAGCAGTTCGTGACCACCAACGACCGCACCCGGACCTCGATCACCTCGACGATCATGCCCGCGCTCGGCTGGCTCACCTCCGCACCCGCCAGGGCCGCGGCCGCGCTCGGCCCCGAGGGTGCGCGCCCCCTCGATGTCGGTGACCTCCTCGCGGTGCGAGGGACGGTGTTCCTGCTCGGCGGGGAGGAGTCTCCGACCGCGCCACTGGTGTGTGCGTTGACCGGGTTCATCGCCCGCGAGGCTCGCCGGATCGCCGCGACCAGGTCGGGCGGGCGTCTTGACCCGGGTTTGCGGCTCGCGCTCGACGAGGCCGCCTTGATCTGCCCCGTTCCGCTGGAGTCGTGGACTGCGGACATGGGCGGGCGTGGGGTGACGATCCTCGTCGTCGTCCAGTCCCGCGCCCAGCTGCTGGCCCGCTACGGCGCCCATGGGGCGGCGACGATCCTGAACAACGCCGGCGCGGTGATGGTGTTCGGCGGGACCCGAGACCGCGACGATCTGCAGTTCTGGTCCACGTTGACCGGGGAGCGGGACGAGCCTGCCGACACCCTCGACCCGCGCGGGAACACCGTCGCGCGCGGCACCCGCAAGACCTCGGTGCTGTCGCCGGCGCAGATCGCGAACCTGCCCGCCGGGAAGGTGCTGGTGATCCGCCGTGGCATGCCGCCGGTGGTCGGGTGGGCCCAGATGGCGTGGCGGCGCCGCGACGTGCGCTGGACCCGTCTCGCCCGTCGCCGCCCGAGCACCGCGGGCCTGGTCGTCCGGGGCGTCGACAAGGTCCCCGCGGCCCGCTGGGTGCTGCGGCGCTGCGTGCCCGGTTGGCCGGGCCCGCAGTTCACCCGACCCGCCTCGCCCGCGCTTCCGGGTGACGTGCTGGTCGTCGACGGCGAGATCGTCCCGACCCCCGCGAGAGAGGAGTAGCCCATGTCCGACAACGCGTTCTCGATGCAGGGCTGGCCCGAGCCCGGCCAGGACTTGGTGCCGCTGACCCGCGGCGAGGCAGTCGAGCTGCTCGCCGAGCAGACCGGCCGTTCCCGGGAGGTCGCCGAGACCATGGTCCGCGACTACCTCGCCGACACCAGCGCCCGCCTGGGCTACTCGGTGCACCGCTGGGGCCTCGACTCCG
Source organism: Pseudonocardia xishanensis (assembly GCF_039541715.1). Classification (NCBI taxonomy): domain Bacteria; kingdom Bacillati; phylum Actinomycetota; class Actinomycetes; order Pseudonocardiales; family Pseudonocardiaceae; genus Pseudonocardia; species Pseudonocardia xishanensis. The sequence goes on along the minus strand of NZ_BAABGT010000008.1, from coordinate 4,711 downwards.
GAGACGTCGCGGAGATCCGCCGCGACTACGAGTGGATCGACTACGAGGTCGGAGAGAACCCCGCCGACGCCCGCGCCCGGGCCGCGGTCAACGCCGCCGGATGGGCGGCGACCGCGGCCGGGGTCGATCGCGAGCACAGCCCTGGCTACACCGCGCGCGCCGACCAGCAGGCGGCGATGTGGGCCGAGCGCGCCGAGGACGGACGGTCGGCATGATCCCGCCCAACCCCACCAAGCCCGACGCCGCGACGGCCGGGCTCGCCCGCGAGGTCGACGGCCTCCGACGACTGGTCACCCCGCTCCCGGCGCGGGTTGACACCCTCTCGGGCCTGGTCGCCGAGCTTGGGGAGACCGTCGCCGCGTTGGCTGCGCGGAAGCCGTCGACTCCGGCGCCGTCGTGGCTGATGGCCCCGACCGATGTCGAGGTCACCGGGCGGCTACTCGACGAGCTCGCGGGCTGGCTCGGACAGGTGTACCTGCGGTACCCGGACGCGGTCGAGTCGTTCCCGGACTGTTGGTGCTGGCACCCGCACGTCGTGGAGGAGCTGCTCTGGCTGATGCACGCCTGGGCCGCGGCCTATCAGGGCCCGGCGGCGTCGGTGGCGTTGGCGGGGGACTGGCACGACCGCCAACGCCCCGGAGTGGTCCGGAGGATCAAGGCCGCGGCGGGGGTGTGCTCGCGGGAGAACCACCAGACCCGCCCCGGCTGGCCGAACCAAGTCACCGGCGCCCCCAGCGTCCCCTCCGAGGCCGACCTGGACCGCCTCGGGCAGTGGTGGGCCGAGGCTCGCGAGGAACCCGCTCCCGAGCCCCCGCCGTCCCCGGAGGCCCGCGTCGGCGCGGCGCTGCGGGGAGGTGCGCGATGAGCTGGAAGCGATCAGTCGTGTGGCTGCCCGGCCTCGCCGTCGCGATCGGCGCCGCGGTCGCGACCGCCCACGGTCTCTACGAGGTCGCGATGGCCTCGCGGGTGCCAGGCCCGATCGCCTGGCTCTACCCGTTGATCACAGACGGGCTCGCGCTCGTGGCCTACACCGCCACCGCCAGGCTGCAGGGTTCGGCGGCCCGCTACGCGTGGACCGTCGTCGTGGTCGCCGCCGGGATGTCCGGGCTCGCGCAGGCCGTGTTCCTCGCTGGTGAGGCGGGGGCGTTGGCGGCGCCGCCGTGGCTGCGGTTCGCCATCGGCGCGTGGCCCGCGATCGCCGCCGCGGTCGTCGCGCACCTGCTCTACCTGCTCGCCGCCCCTGAACACGTACAGCGCCCGGACACCGCGGGAGGGCGTTCAGCGGTGCCGAGTGTTCAGCGTTCAGCACCAGGTGTTCAGGCGGTCTCGCCCGGGCTGAACAGCGGGCTGGGCTACGTGCCCGGGCCCAGCGTTGAGCCGGTGGCCGAGGTCGAGCGTTCAGGGGTTCCGGCTGTCCTGGACGGCGGCGGTGAACACGTCGAGGGACGCGACCCGGCTGAGCGAGCAGCGGCGGCTCCGTCCCCTGCGCGGGACCGCGCCCAAGAGGTCGCGCTGGCCCACCGGGCGGCACATCGGGAGTGGCCCACGGTCTCCGAGCTCCAGGACACCGCGGGGGTCTCGCGCGGCACCGCCTCCGCGGCGCTCAAGGCGCTGCGCGACGACCACAGCGGCCCGGAAACCACGCCGATCGCCCTGCACCTGATCACCACCACGAGCGACCAACACCTCCACGACCCCGACTCCAGCTCCTCCGATTCCCAGAAGAAGAGCAACCGATGACGACCACGACCAACGACCTCAACAGCAACCACAACTACTCCAAACGAACTACTCAACGACCAAGATCGAATGACTCACACCTATGCATCACGATCCGAAGGGGCCGTCCGACCTCTGGCCGCGCGGGACGGGCGAGCGTCGGTGCAGCAGTCATTGTCGATCTTCTGGCCGCCCCCTTCATGATCGTTTCGAGGTGGTTCGCGTGCTGACCATCGGTCCCGGCTATAGCCCCGACTACCTGCTCAAGGAGGTCGCCACCGGACGCGAGAACTACTACACCGGCGCGGTCACCGACGGCGAGCCGCCGGGCCGTTGGTGGGGTCGCGGCGCCGAGCAACTCGGCTTGACCGGGCTCGTCGACGCGCAGGACATGCGGGCGGTGTTCGAGCGGTTCCTCGACCCCCGCGCCGAGGGCTTCCGCGACCCGGCCCGCTGGGACGAGGTAGCCACGCTGGGCCACACCGGCCGGAGGTTCAAGACCGAGGAGGAGCTGTACAGCCTGGCCCTTGAACAGGAGCCGAACGCCTCCCCTGAACGCCGGGCCGAGCTGAGGGTGGAGGCGGGCAAGAAGGTGCGGCAGAACGTGGCGTTCCTGGACGTGACGTTCAGCGTTCAGAAGTCGGTGACCCTGCTGCACACCGCGTTCAACGCCGAAGAGCAGAAGGCCCGTACAGCGGGCGACGTCGAGACGGCCGAGGCCTGGGGCAGGTTCCGCGGTGCAGTGGAGGATGCGATCTGGGCGGGCAACAACGCCGCGCTGGAGTACCTGTCCAAGAAGGCCGGGTACTCCCGCATCGGGCATCACGGCGGCGCCGCGGGCCGCTACGTGGACGCGCATGACTGGGTCGGGGCGTCGTTCTTCCAGCACGACTCCCGCGATCACGATCCGCAGCTGCACATCCACAACCCGATCCTCAACCGGGCCCAGGGTCCGGACGGGCAGTGGCGGACCCTCGACGGCCGCTCGATCTTCCGATGGCGTGGCGCCGCCGGGGCGGTCGCCGAGCGCACCACCGAGGAACGGCTCAGCCACGCATTGGGGGTTCGGTTCGCCACCCGCCCCGACGGCCGCTCCCGAGAGGTGGTCGGGGTGGCACCGGAGGCGACCGCCCTGATTTCGTCACGCCGCCGCGATGTCACCGCGAAGGCCGCCGAGCTGATCACGGCGTTCGAGGAACGGTTCGGGCGCGCCCCGAACGGGCTGGAGCGTGACCGGCTGTCGAGGCAGGCCACCTTTGCGACCCGGCGGCTGAAGACCCACGACGGCGAGACCCGTGCCCAGCTCCTCGATCGCATCGACATCACCCTCAGGTCGGAGGTCGCCGATGGGCTTGCCGGTGTCGCCCGCTCGGCCCTGGACGCGCGGGGTCCGGGACCGTCGGCGGAGTCGTGGTCGCCGCAGGCGGTCATCGAGACCGCGCTCGCCGACGTCCAGTCCCGCAAGTCGGGGTGGACCCGCTCAGACCTCACCAGGACGATCAACGCCGCCCTGCCCGACCATCTCGGCCTCGCCGACGGTGGCGATGTCGCGAAGCTGCTCGACGAGCTGGCCGACGAGGGCCTGCGCTACGCCGTCGCACTCGACGCCGAACGCCCTGGCGCCTCGGCGCTCCCCGCCGAGCTGCAGCTCGCCAACGGCGACTCCGCCTACCAGGCCCCCGGCGGGCAATTGTTCGCGACACCGGACCAGCTGCGCACCGAACGCATCCTTGTCGCCGCCACCGCAGATCGCGACGGCCCTGCCCTCGCGCCGCACCAGGCGGCCCGCTTCCTCGAGGGGCTGCGCGAGTCGGGGATCGAGCTCGGTGTGGACCAGGCCGCCGCCGTCCGCGGAGTCCTCACCTCCGGGGCGCGGCTGGAGTCCCTAGTGGGTCCGGCGGGGACGGGGAAGTCGTTCGTGGTCGGCACCCTTGCCAAGGCATGGACCGACCCCGCTCTGCACGGGGAGGCGGGGGAGCGGCGGGTGTTCGGGCTGGCGACCTCCCAGGTGGCGACCGACGTGCTCGCCGGTGAAGGTCTGACCTCCCGCAACGTCGCCCGCTGGCTCGCCACCCAGGGCCGGCTCGCCGCACCCACCGCCGAAGCTGGCGCTCACTCTGAGGACTCGGCGTGGCGGCTGCGGGCCGGGGACATGGTCGTGGTGGACGAGTCCGCGATGACCGACACCGCCGCGATGGCCGCGATCCACACCCATGTGGACAACGCCGGGGCGAAGCTGCTGCTGGTCGGGGACCACAAGCAGCTCGCCGCCGTCGGCGCTGGCGGCGGGATGGAGCTCCTCGCTGGCGCCGGGGCGCGCTACGAGCTCGCCGACGCCCGCCGGTTCACCGCCGACTGGGAACGCGCCGCATCCCTGCGACTGCGGGCTGGAGATGAGCGGGTGCTGGCCGACTACCACCGCCACGGGAGGCTGCTGGACTCTGGAAACCCGGAGCAAGCCGAGGCCTCGGCCTCGCGAGCTTGGCTGGCCGACACCCTCGCTGGCCGAAGGTCGCTGCTGCTGGTCGACACAAATGAACGAGCGGCCCGGCTGTCGGCGCAGCTGCGTGCCGAGCTGGTCCGGCTGGGCCGGGTCGCCGAGCAGGGTGTCCCGCTGGGGCTGCATGGCACCTACGCCGGTGTCGGGGACCTGGTCGAGGCGAGGGCGAACGGCTGGCACCTGGCCGGGGTCGAGGGCAACCGCCGCGGCCCGATCAACCGCGAGACCTACCAAGTCACCGCCGTCCGCGACGACGGCGCACTCGAAGTCACCACTCGAGACGGGCAGCCAATAGTGCTGCCTGCCGACTACGTCGCGGAGAACGTTGCGCTCGCGTACGCGTCGACCGTGCACTCCGCCCAGGGGGCCACGGTCGACACCAGCCACACAGTGGTCACCCCACGCACCGCCCCCTCGGCCCTCTACGTCGGCATGAACCGTCCTGGCCGGTGGAGAGGCTCCTGATCTAGCAAGGAGACTGGAGCTGTGGGA
>NZ_BAABGT010000007.1:0-32442 GCF_039541715.1 Pseudonocardia xishanensis | reverse complement strand
GGCCACAGCCAGAGCGCACCGCGGCCTACGGCATCCAACCCCATAACTGAACGGTATTGCATCTAGCCCCGGTGATTCATGACGAGCAGTAGTCGTTATCTCGTCGATGATTTTCTCGGTTTCCGGGTCATGGGCGTGCGGGACTATCCGGCCTGCGGTTCTGCCGGGTGCTCCGTGCCGCTCGCGCCGGCTGGGCGTGGGGTTCAGCCTGCGGGGACGGGCAGGGTGTGGAGGCGGTTGAACGCGGCAGCGAGCTGTTCAGCCCGGGGCCAGGGCTGCTGGATGCGGATCCGCATGACCACGGCCGGCCAGGCCGAGTTGATCGCGAACGTCCGCGACGGGAGTGGTTCAGGCCGGTGTCCTTCGCGGTGCGGATCCGGTCCTCGACCCGGGTGTGGGCGCGGTGTCGGGTGTCGAGGAACGCCAACTGCCCGGCTCCGGTGTCGGTGGCGACGCAGGTGTAGCGGCAGGCCGTCACGGGTTTCCATCGGGTCCAGCTGTGCCCCCGGGTGTGGGTGTCCGCGGCGGACGATCACCCGCGTCCCGGGCGGGTAGCCCTCGAGCGCCGCTGCGGGCAGCAGTCCGGTGAGCTCGGCGAGGCCGGCGCCGTCGCGGTGTGCACCGTCGGCGTCGACCGCGTCGGCCCACACGCGTCGGCCCACACTGTTCTTCGGGACCGCGGCGATGGCGGCGCGTTCGCGGTCGGTGATGGCCCAGCCGACGGAGAACTCGACTGCCTCCCGGCTGCGTCTTGCTGGTGGCGGATGTGGGTGAGGAACGCCTTCGTGCAGCCCGCGGTGTCCGCACGGACCAACAGCCTGCGGCCGTGACGGTGCTGATCCGGGATCTGAGCGAGAGCGTGGTCGAGCACGGTGATGTGGTCGGCGGCGGTGTTCGCGCCGGCGTTGCCGGCCCGGGTCATGCCGGGCCCGCGACGGCCGCAACACCCCCAGGGCCTGCGACAACTCGCCGGTCAGGGTGGTCCGGTCCGCGACGGCCAGCAGACGCGACCCGACACGCGACACGACCCCGGCCCCGTCGGCGGTCACGATGATCTTCGGACGGGTGGTTGCAGCCTGCACTCGGAAAGTGCCTCCCCGACCGCGGTGAACAGAGCCCTCGACAAGCCCTGTCCTCCCTGGTCACGAGGCACCTTCTTCTTTCAGGGGGTCACCTACCGTCGAGCCCACCGTGAAGAGCCCGGGCTAGGACGCGAATGGTCGACATTTACCGGATCTGTTGGTGTGAAGGCCGCAACGCGCCTACGATGAACTTCACCGATTTGCCGGAAAGCTCAGAGCGGAGGCGTGATTGGCATCAGCTGTTTGTGTGACCCTTGTTCTGTTACCTTCTGTGGCGTTGAAAGCGCCACGACGACGGATCGATCTCCACCTCTTCAGGGCGCCACCGCCGACCTCGAGCGCGCTGAAATGGGATCCCATGTCTACTTACATACCCAGGGCGAAAAGTCGCTACCTGCGGATTGACGGCATTCGTACCCACTACTTGGAATGCGGCGACGGGCCGCCGCTCGTCCTGCTCCACGACGGCAGCTACGGCTCGTCGGCGGAATTGTCCTGGTATCAGAACCTCGAGGCGTTCGCCGACGAACACCGGGTAATCGCTCCCGACTGGCTGGGCTTCGGCGAAAGCGACAAGCTACACACGATTTCGGAGGTGGCCGCGCGCGTCGCCTGTGGCACATGACGCGGTTCCTCGAAGTCATGGACCTGGGTTCGGCCGCATTCTGCGGTGTCTCGATGGGTGCCACACTTCTGCTCGGTGTTGCCGCTACGAGCGAGTACCAATGGCCGATCAGGGCGATCAGGGCGATCGTATCCACTTCGGGCGGAGGTTTCGTCCCACTCAATGAGGCACGCCGGGCAACGCTTGATTTCGACTGCTCGTTGGAAGGTATGCGCCGAATCGTCTCCCACTTCGTGTACGACCAGGCCCTCCTTGACGATGAGCGGCTGGTGAAGGCGCGCTTCGAGGCAGCGATCCTGCCGGGGGCGTGGGAGGCCGTCGCTGCCGCGCGCTTCAGGTCGTCCGCGCGCGGCGGAGCGCCCAGACTTCGGTCAGCTGGACACGACTAGCTACGAGCGGATCGACGTCCCCACATTGTTGGTGGCCGGCGCCGAGGACTCGTTGCGGGAGCCCGGCTACGCGACGCCCTCGCCAAGCGTATACCGAGAGCCGAGCTTCTGGTGTTTCCTGAATGCGGCCATCTGCCCCAGATCGAGCACCCGGCTCGATTCAATCAATCGGTGCTCGAATTTCTGCGCGGGGTGATATGACACAGAGGTGTGACGCCTTCTGCCGTTCTGGCCGAGGCGTTGGCGACGCCGGAGCACCCCGGGAAGGCACCGCGGCAACCTGGCGGCCGCTTCCGTTTTTCGTGTTCGACAACTCAAGGACGAGGTAATGACCACTACAGAGCATCGGCCGGCCGTGACCAACGGCGCGTTCCGCACCCCGGCCCCGGGTCGGGAGTTGCGCTACAGGACCGGTTCCGGCGACGAGAAGACGATGTACGTGCTCGCCGACGCGTCCCAGACCAACCGGCGGGTGACCGTCGCTCTCCACGAGCTGGCGCCGGGCGAGGAGTCCGGCATCCACATGCACACGCTCGAAGACGAAGGCTTCTACGTGGTGGAGGGCAACGTCACCTTCTTCATGCACCACGACGACTGCGTGATCGAGGCCGGCCCCGGCGAGTTCGTGTGGCAGCCGGTCGGCCGGGCGCACAGCTTCAAGGCGGGCGACGCGCCGGCGCGAGTCCTGCAGTACCTGCTGCCGGGGACCGACCTGGTTCCCGGGTTCTTCGAGGGGACCGCCGAGCTCGACCTCGACACCCCGGAGCAGGTGGCAGCGCTGGCGGAGAAGGCGTTCCGCGAGTACGGGGTACGGACCTACGGGCCCGACGGTGTGCCGCCGTCGACCCGGCCCGCCGCCTCCCGGGGTCCGCTGACGCCCGACGCGCGGCTGCTGATGCCCACCGAGATCGACCGCATGGTCAACGCGCCCTTCAAGTCCGACGCGACGGCCAAGTACACCCTCAACGTCGACCGCGGCGTGATGACCGGTGTCGAGCTCATCTTCCACGCCTGGGGCCACCAGACCGGGGACCTGATCGAGCTCCTGGAGGTCGCGTGGTCCAAGCCCGACATCGTCTTTCCCCAACGTGCACACCCTCGAGGAGGAGGGCTTCTACATCCTCGAGGGCGAGTTCACGCTGTATGTCGCGGAGCCGCAGGGCATCACCAAGCAGGTCGGCCATCCTGGCGACTTCGTCTGGGGTCCCCGCGACTACCCGCACTACTACCACATCACCGGCGAGCAGGGTGCCCGCGTCCTCACCTGCCTCATCCCGGGCGGCTCCGGGTTCACGAAGTTCTTCTACGGGATCGCGGTGAAAGGCCGCGGAGCGGACCTCTCCACCGACGAGAAGCTCGTCGAGTTCGGCGAATGGGCGGCCCAGATCTCCGGACAGTTCATCATCGGACCGGACGAGTGGCCAGGAGAATTCCCGAACCCCGGCCTCGCCGTGGACGGCCAGAGTTGAGCTGATCCTCGAAGGCCGCGTCTCCGGCGCCGCGGGCGACCCGGCGCCGGAGACACACCTGACCGTTCACCACACTCCCGCAGATCGGTACACACTAGCCGGCGTGGCCGGCCAGGTCGTCCCCGAAGCCGCTGGGCGCGTGCCGTCCCATGGCCATCTGCTCGAAGATCCCGAGGCCCACCCGGCCGTTCCACTCCGCCCGCACCACCTGCTGCACATGGATGTTGCGAGGGTCGACGTTGTCGAGGTCCGCGACGTCGAACGCCTCGCCGAAGGTGACCAGCTCGTCGTGCCACCGACCGTGCTTGTACGTTGGGTGAGCGTAGCCGATTCCGCTCATGCGGAAGTTGAGCAGCGGCTCGAGGTGGATGACCTCTTCCTCGTCTGCTGGGCGCCGACGGAGGAACACCCGTCCACCACGACTGCGCCGTAGTCCCGGCGCCCAGTCGACCTCGTGGCGGATGCTTGCCAGATGGGCGATCGGAAGTGAAGGCCCGACGGGCGAGGCCAGCGGTGCGAGAGGTTGGATCAGGACGCCGGTCTCGCTCCAGGGGACCCCGTCGCCGTCTTGGAAGACCATGGCGTGCAGGTACTCATCGTCGAAGTGCAGCGGCGTCCACACGAAGTACAGCTGGTGCTCTCCTGGGACGGGTGCCATGGGAGCGGGGTCCCCGACGTGCCGGACTCCCCACGAGTGGTCCTTGGTGCCGAGAAAGGACCCCCGCGCCCCAGCGGTGTACTGGCTTCCACCGCTGCTGACGGAGCCGTTCCACCTGCCCAGTTGTGTCGCTCGGGTGACGTCCATGACGCGGCGAGGGCCGACGTACCGCAGCTGCCGCTCCTCCTCGCATGCCGGGGTGCCGGTGGTGAACGTGAGGTCGGCCGAGAGACCGTGCTCGGGGGAGTCCACGGTCAAGTGCAGCGTGCGCATGGGGTCGAGGATCTCGAAGCGGATCGGGCCGATCTCGGTGACGGCACGGTCCCACGGCGCTCGGCCCGAGGCGATGACTGAGCGCTGCACGCCGTCGGCCACGACGGCGAATCCGGCGTCGACCACACCCCGGTTGGGATAGGTGCCGAACGCGAGGGCGAAGTAGCAGTCCTCGGTGTAGCCGTTCATGAAGAAGCGATCATAGAAGTCGATGTGCCCTCCCTCGGCTTGCGCGAGAGGCAGACTGCTCTGGTGGATCGGATAGTCGTCGGCCGGAATGAGCAACAGTGTCTCCTGGATGGTCGACCGTGCGCAGGTGTCAGCCGCGCGGGAGGAGGTCGAGGGCGTCGCACTCGAGGACGTGGGCGGTGTGCCGGTCGAGCATCGTCCGGAAGAGCTGGTCGCCCCGCGGCGTCCGCCCGGCGGTCATGGCGCCGATCACCGCCATCATCACGCCCAGGAAGGCCCGCCTGCGGTACTCCTCGTGACACCACTCCACGCTGACCTCGAGGCCGGATGCCTGCGTCAGCTCGGCGTGGAACTGGTCGACCAGCTCGCGCTCGTGGCGACGGCGCACCTCGACGGTCATGCTGCCGCCCATGAAGTACGCAAGGTCCGCCAGCGGGGACCCCGCCACGGCTGTCTGCCAGTCGACCAGTGCGCACCTGTTCGGGCTGAGGAGGATGTTGTCGAGGCGGCAGTCGCCGTGTTGGACGCCACGCGGACCCTCCAAGTGGGCGTTCCACCAGTCCAGGGACGCCCCGAACCGGTCGAGCACGAGCTCGGTCTGCGGGTCGATGGAGTCGGCGTACCGGTCCTTGAAACCGGGCAGCACGCTGCCGAACAGCTGCTGGCTGAACGGTGTCGCCCGGTTGAGCCACGGTGCCTGGTGCACGGCCTCGGAATCCAGTACTGCCCCTTGCACTGCCGCGATCGTGGTGACGACCCGCCGCGCGGTGGGGAGGTCACACCCTTCCAGCTGGTCGATGACGGTCGCCCCGGGGACGTCCTCGAGGAGCAGGGTGAACAGGTTGGTCTCCGGGTCGTGCGCGGAGAAGTGGCACTGTGCGACGGCGTCGTGACACTGCGGCGCCAGTTCGCGATAGAAGCTGACCTCTCGGAGGTAGATGTCAGTGTGGCGGGCCGTGGCAAGAGAGTCGGCGTCGTTGGCCGGCAGCTTGGCGATGACGGTCTGTGCACCGTCGGACCCGTCGTAGCCCACGCGGTACGTGCGGCTCATCTGGCCCGTGCCGATCCGAGCGACCCCGCTGACGTCGGCGATATCACGGCGAAGGGCTGCGGACAGCCACTCGCTCGTCAGCTCGTCCGGCTCCCCGACGGGGCTGCCCATGACTGCGGCGGTGTTCGTGTCGATGGCGGCCACCTCCTTCTCAGATCTGCTGAGTTGCGGGCCGCGGCCCGGTGTGATGGCGATACGGTCGGTCGATCGATGGTGTCGGCTCGGAGCCGACGATGACCTCGCGGGACATCGAGTCCGACGTGATCGATGGCATCTGGGTTCCTCCCGGGCTGCGGAGCCGTGGTGGGTCGACCGTGTCGCCCCAGGTCACTCGGGTCGACAGGCGTGCTGGTCATCGGATCAAGATCTGGTCAAGAAGTGGCGGTTCCACGAGTGTCGACGCATCAGTGCGGGTTGGCGACTACAGGCACCTTCAGGTACGAGACGTGATCGGGTCCGGTGTGGATGACGTGGTTCCCGCTGTTCTCCGCACGCGGCGTCACGGCGGACGCACGGCCCCCGAGCACGGGCTCGTCCTGCGGAGCATCGACCTCCACGCCGGTGCCGCGGACGTTGTATCCGGCCACCGTCAGCCGTAGCTGTTGTCCCGCCTCCACGAAGTACGACCTGGGGGTGAAACCGATGTCGACCGGGACGATCTCGCCAGGAGCCAGCTTCCGGTGCCGGCGGAACGCTTGTACCGGCACGAAATCGGTCGACAGCTCCGCGTCGAGCTCGCGCAGCGACACCCGCAAGCGCCCGGGTGCCCCCGGAGGTGAGATGGGGTAGGTGTCGGCGAACTCTCGGTGCGGAGCGAGCAGATTGCCGTCGGCATCGAGCTTCTCGACGAGCAGGAACAGGTCCATGTCGTCCGCACCCTGCGCCTCGACCCACAACCGCGCGGACATGTACCCGAGCAAGGTGGTGTCGTGGTCGAACTTGATCGTGAAGGCGACAGCGCCGTCTGCGCCGGGGTAGGTCGCCGACGATATCTCCACGGGAGGGGTTGTCGACAAGCTGTGGTCCTGAGCGTCGAGGTACAGCTCCTGGTAGCGCGTCTCCGGCACTGGCCACTGCGTGAACGGCACGTCGACGAAGTCCGTTCCGCCGGCGTTGATGATGGACGCCCGAACTCTCGGCGTGGCTTCCCACCCGTTGTCGACGTCCTTCAGATAACGGTCGAAGAACCGCAACACGTCGTTCTGGTAGTAGGGGTCGTACTGGTCGTTCCATTCATGGGTGTTGTTGATCCGGAACCACTTCTCGGCCGAGCCCAGGCGTCGAAACGCTTCCGACACGCCGAACGAGTGGAGGCCCGTGACCCCGTCCATGACGACGTAGGCGGGGATCGTGACTTTCGTGAGGTCGGGAATCTTGTCCTCCCAGTACTCGTTCATCAGTGGCTCCCGGAGGCTCATGTCCGAGATGCGCTCCATGGAGCTGGGGTGGCCGGGGATCATGAAGGGTAGGTGGCCGAAGAAGCCCGGGTCCGGGATTCCTCCCCAGAGCATGTGGCTTCGGTAGGCGTCATACAAACCGTTCCAGGGCGCGATTGCGGCGAGGTGCGGCGGCTGTGTCGCGGCGATGCCCCACTGCGAGATCGCCAGCCACGAGGCACCGTACAGCGCGATCTTCCCGTTGCTCCACGGCTGTTCGGCCGCCCATTCCACGACGTCGTACCCGTCGTGGGACTCGACTGAGCCCCAGTAGTGGATGTCGCCCCCGGACTTGCCGACGCCGCGTGCATCCGGATTGACCAGTGCGTACCCGTGATCGAGCCAGAACGCGGCATCTGCGCCTTCGAACTTGCCCAAGCCCGAGAAGTTCTCCCGCGGCACACCCCACGGCACATCAGGGAAGGCGGGCAGCGACTTGCCGTACGGGCTCCAGTTGACCAGCGCAGGCAGGTTGTCGTCCTGGTCCGCGGGACGGAGCACGTCGGTGTAGATCACCACGCCGTCCCGCAGGGTCACCGGAATGTCGCGTTCCCAGACGACGTCACAGGGCAGCGGCTTTCCTCCGGGGATGAACACCGTCCCTGCCTCCAGGCGCGTCGTCTCACGACCGACCTGGTAACCCTCGGGCAGCGGTGCCGACGGTCCGAACTCGACCTTCCACTCCGCCGGGTACTCCGACGGCCTTTCGGTGTCCTGAGGGTTCATCTCTCCTACTTCCCTGTGGCTGTTCATGAGGACATCTGTCTGCTCTGTTGCCGGCGTTCAACTGCCGAGCTCGGTGATCCAGTCGATGACCGGTCGGACTGTCTCGTGCGCGTTCGCCTCGAAGATGAGGCCATGACCGTTGCCGACGATCCCCGACTCCTGCAGGTCGACCCAGGTGGCCTTGGCCCCTGCCGCACCGAGGAAGTCGACGGTCGCGGGTGCCCAGTCCCTGAACGGGGAGGCGCTCGCGGTGAACACCGCCACGGGCTTGTCCGTGAAGGATGGGATGCTCAGGTCGGCCGGTCGGGCATCGCGCACGTCGTCGGGCCGCTCGAACCGGCGCGCGAACGTGATCGGGGCGGTGGTCAGGCCCCAGTCGAGCGAGCCGATCGGGAAGGTGGCGAAAGGTGGCCCCATGGGCTCGATCGCGGCGACTCCCACCACGTTCGTCGGGGTTCGGTCCGTCGCGAGCCAGCCGGCGGGTCCGCCGGCGGAGTGTGTGACGAGCACCGACGGCCCGATGCGCTCCAGCAGCGAGACGAGGCGTGCTGCATCCAACTCCTGTGAGGCGGCGAGGTCGGTGGGCAGAGGGCCGAAACCGGCCACCAGGTGATCCAGCTCGGGACTACCGCTCTCGCGGCCGAACGGCCATTGGGTCTGCTCCGCTGCGCGGGCGGGCGGCGCGAAGAGGCCGACCGCGGCTTCGTACGGGAAGACGCTCCCCATGGGGCCGATCAGTTCCGGGTGGTACGGCGAACGACCCAGTCCGGGCCGGTCCACGACGTAGGTCGCGAACCCGGCGGCGACGAAGTGCGCAGCCCATCCGGGTTTGCCGTCCACGGTCGTCAGCCACTCCGATCCCTGTCCACCACCCCCGTGCACGAGCACCAGAGGATGCGGCCGGCTGACGACCTCGGGCGCCTCCCACTCGACGTACATCGGGCCGCGTTGGACGGTCCCGGACGCGGACGACTCGACATCGCCCGGGATCCAGAAGCGCCCTCGCCTCGAGGTGACGAGTGGCGCACCCGCCAGGTGGGGTGCGGGCTGAGCTGACATAGGGTCTTCCTCCGGACAGTGGGTGGGGGCGGCAGGGTTGTCCGGGCGCCACGAGGACCGTGGTGGGAGCCTGGTTCCCTTCAGGGGTGGACCTTGTCGGGGTCGACCATGCCGAAGCCCATCGGGCATCCTCCGGACGAGTCCTCCGACTCGACGCCGGCGCCGACGGAGGCCCGCATGATCGGGGGCAGGGTGCGGCCGCGCTCCGCGGTCTCGCGCAGCATCTTCTCGACCATCGACTCCTTGGGCGACGGCCTGAGCTGCATGGCGACCATGTGGACGCGCATGTAGTTCTTCGCGGCCGCGCGCCAGAACCGCGTGGGGCGCGCGATGCCGTTGCACTCGAACTGCCCGTCGTGCCAGAAGGTGGTGACGAGGGCCCGGGCCAGGGAGCGGGGCAGCCATCTGTGGCGCTGCTCGAACTTGTCGAGGACCGCGTTCGCGCATGCCGTGGAGTTCGCGTCGGGCACCCATGGCTGCGACTCGTACTCGTGGACGAAGTCGATCCAGTCCTCGAAGGTCTCGAGTGGGGGCATGTGATCGCTCAGCGGGGTGCCGTCGGTGTAGGTGAAGGATTCAGCGAGCTTGTGGCCCCAGATGGATCGGGCCTCCTTCTCCTTGTCATCGAGCTCGGGGAGCCCGAGTACCTCGCGGGCGAGGATGGCGATGCCGGCCACCTCCCAGGCGATGACGTAGACCCAGAGTGGCTGGTCGTCGAACGCGGACGGGTAGATCTTCTGGTACTTGCTGTGCAGCGCGTTGATGATGTCGACCGAGCGCGTGGTCTGCGGCGAGCCCGGACCCCACTCGTTCCAGACCAGGAAGTGGTGCGACGTGTCGTCGAAGCGGTTGTCGGCCTTGTTCACCAGCTTGCCGGTGCCCTCGCGCGTGATCGCCTTCGAGCTGTGACCGGTGGTGGCCCGGCACATGATGTGGGTGAAGGCCCAGTCGACGAAGAACTCGTCGACATGGAACAGGGTCGTGAGCTTGACGATCTCCACGTAGTCCCGCTTCGCATCGAGCGTCGAGACCCGGCGTTTGATCCACCGGTCGCCCTTCCGCACCTCGGCGGGCGGGTTCAACTCGGGGGCGGTGAGTGTCATGTCCTGTCCTTTCGGGAAGAGGTGCCAGCGCGGGGCGGGCCGTCACGGTGTGAGGTCTGACGCCTAGATGGGGTAGTGACGGTCTTCGGTCTGGATCGTGATCCACCGCAGTTCGGTGAACTCCTCCAGCGCAGCCTTGGACCCGAAGCGCCCCCAGCCGCTGGCGCCCACGCCACCGAACGGCATCTGGGGCTCGTCGTGGACGGTCGGCCCGTTGATGTGGCAGATGCCCGACTTGATCCGTTGTGCCACCTGCATCCCGGTGCTCGTGTTCTCGGTGAAGACCGCGGCGGCGAGTCCATACTCGGAGTCGTTGGCGCTCTCGACCGCGGCGTCGGGGCCGTCCACCTCGATGATGCCGACCACAGGACCGAAGGACTCCTCCGCGTAGATGCGCATGTCCTTCGTCACCCCACGCAGCACCGTTGCCTCCATGTAGAGACCGTCGTGTCCGCCACCGCAGACAACCTGCGCGCCCTTGGACCTCGCGTCTTCGATCAGCTCGACCACGTGGTCTCGAGCGGCTGCATGAACCAGCGGACCCAGTTGCGAGGACGGGTCGCTCGGGGCGCCGACTGTGAGCCGCGAAGCGTGCGCCACGAGCTTGTCGGTGAACGCGTCGGCGATCGTCGCGTCCACGATCAAACGCTCCGTGGACATGCAGATCTCGCCCTGGTTCATGAACGCACCGAAGTTCGCCGCGGCCGCAGCCTTGTCCAGGTCTGCGTCGGCCAGCACCAGCATCGGCGCCTTGCCACCGAGCTCGAGGACGACCCGCTTGAGGTGCCGCCCGGCGACCTCGGCGATGACCCGGCCGACCTTGGTGGAACCGGTGAAGTTCACCCTGGCCGTGCTCGGATGAGAGATGAGCGCCTCGACGACGAGCGCAGCATCCTCGGGAGCATTGGAGATCAGATTGATCGCGCCGGCAGGCACGCCGGCGTCCACAAAGGCCTGGACGATCATGGCTTGGGTCAGCGGGGCCTGCTCGGAGGCCTTGAGCACCACCGTGTTGCCGAACGCAAGCGGCATCACAACGGCACGCACGCCGAGGATCAGTGGGGCGTTCCAGGGTGCGATCCCGGTGACCACGCCGGCAGGTTGACGCACACCCATGGCGAACAGCCCGGGCATGTCGGAGGGGATCGTGTCCCCGACCATAGAGTAGGTCTGAGCAGCCGCCTCCTGCACCATCCCCGTGGCGACATGAACGTTGAACCCGGCCCAAGGGGCCGTGGCACCCATCTCCCGGCCCATCAGCGGCACGATCTCCGCGGCCCGCTCACTCAGCAGAGCGGCAGCCCGCAGCAGAACCGCGCGCCGCGCGCCGGGCGCCACGGCAGCCCACTCGGGCAGCGCAGCGGCGGCCGCATCGACTGCCCGCCTGGCGTCGGCCGGTGACGCGGCGGCGACACGGGCCATCGGCTCGCCGGTGACCGCCGCGGTCGTGGTGAAGAACCGGCCGCCCTCCGCGGCGGTCGGGACGCCGCCGATGGAGAGTTCGGAGCTGACGATGTCCTCGCGGGTCACCGAGTCCGACGTGATCGATGGCATCCAGATTCCTCCCGGGCTGCGGTGCCGTGGTTGGGCGATCGTGTCGCAGCTCACCGGGAGCAACAAGCGTGCGGATCATTGAATGAACATCTGGTCACGAAGTGGTGGGCCGGCGGGGCCCTGGTTACACCGTTCCTCGGGCTCTGGCGCAGCAGCGGTGGTAGGCCGGGTCAGTTGAGCAGGATTCGTCGGCGGAGTAATGCGAAGCCGGCTCGCCCGTACATCTGTCGCTTGAGCAGTTTGACCTTGGTGTTCGCGCCCTCGATGGGGCCGTTGCCGTAGGGGAGGGTCAGTCCGGCGACGACAGCCGGGAGGTCCTTGCGCAGCCCGCGGACGAACCCGTGTAGGGAGGACAGGTCGCTGTCGTCGACGTGTGCCGGCGTCCGAGGTGCCGTGGATGCGCGCCCGCGAGGTCTGCGTACACGCCGTCGACCTCGACGGCGGAGTCACCTTCGCCGACCTGCCCGAACCGTTCTGTGCCGCCCTGCTCGACGACGTCGCGCGCTGGCGGGGCGCCCGCCCTGGGCCTGCGCTGGTCCTCGTAACGCCCGACGGTGTGCGCGAGATCCCCGGAGAGGGCGAGCCGTCACGGGTGGAGCTCCGCTCGCCGCCGCCGCGGCCTGGATGACCGGTCGCGGCGGCTCGGCGGATCTGCCCGCGCTGCCACGATGGCTGTGAGGGCGGGAGGCGGGTTCATCCCCATGAACGATTGCCGCGCACGCCGGGAACAAGCACTGGTCGCAGAGAACAGGAGAGACGAGTTGAGTACGACATTGGCGACGAGCGACGCGCTCACCGTTGTGGATGTACCCGAGAAGTTCGACGTCACGAACCTCCCTCAAGGCATCGCCGACCTCATCGAGGCGACCGAGAACCCGTTCCTCGTCGCCATGCTCAAGAACTACTACCTCCCTGCGGTGCGCGAGATCTCGGGACACTGGGACCAGATCCTCATTCCGAGTCTCACTGTCGACGAACCGGCCTACCGCATCAGTGTCTCGGGTGAATCGGTGGCGCTCACCGGCCATGCCGAGGTTCTGGCCATGTACCGCCAGGTGGCGGAGACCGGGCAGAATGTGATGGGTACGCTGCGTCACAACATCGCGGTCGCCGATTTCGGGGTGATCACCGAGGGCTTGTGGGTCGCGATCGTGCCGCCGGGTCTGCTGTCGGTGCAGGACGTCGACGTCGAGCCGGACGCGTACTACATGGTCACCCACAACCTGATGTAGAACTTCACCTACACGCATGACGCGAAGCTCATCAGCGAGCGCGTCTACGACGACCCCGGCAGCTACGAGTACCGCAAGCTCGCGCCAGCGGATGTGATCACCCCTGCGCAGGCACGTGACGCTCTTGCACCGCATCTCGAGCGCGCCGTGCACCTGTTCCAGGCAGACGGCTGGGCTGGTGTGTGACTCCGTGCCCGACGCGAACACGCGGTGATCGCCGACGTGGAGGTGACGCCCCCGCTCGCCGAGGCGGGCTCCGCAGGCGGTGCCACGCACTGAGGGCGACCGGCAACACTTGACAATATTGCGCAAGAACTGCATCCTTCTTCGCGTCCCGACTCGAGGAGGAGCGCCGTGAGCAGTCCTACGCTGACCGACGTCGCGAAGGGTGCCGAGGTGGCGTTGTCGACGGCGTCGCGGGCGTTCAGCGACCCGGACCGGCTCGGGCCGGACACCTTGCGCAAGATTCTGAAGGTTGCGCAACAGATCGGCTATGTGCCGCCCGCCAAGGCCGGCGAGCCGTCGACCGGGCCCGAGGTGGCCACGATCGCCGTGGTCGTGCCGGACGTCGCGAACCCGGTGTTCTCGTCGTTTGTCAAGGCGGTGCAGGGGCAGGGCTGGCAGGACCGGCACACGGTAGTGCTCGCCGACAGTGACTTCGACCCCGACCGGGAGCGTGAGGTCATCCGCCATCTCGCGGGTCGGGTGGACGGGATCGTCGTGTGCTCCTCGCGCCTGGAGGCCGACGAGGTGCTCGGGCTGTGCGGTCGGATCCCGGTCGTCCTGGTCAACCGGGAGGCCGCGGGTGCGGACTGCATCGTCGCGGACGCCACGCAGGGCCTGCGGGAGACCGTGGACTACCTGACCGCCCTGGGCCACCGCCGGATCGCCTACGTCCAGGGCTCGTCGCGGTCGTGGTCGAACGCGCACCGGGTCGAGGTGGTCCGCGCCCTCGCCGCCGAGCGGGACCTCGATCTCGACATGCTCGACTGGCAGACCGAGACGGTGGCGGGCGGCACGGCCGCCGCGGCCCGCGTCGTCGCCTCCGGTGCCACCGCCGTCATCGCGCACAACGACCTGGTCGCGTTGGGCCTCATGAGCGGGGCGCGGGCGCTGGGTGTGCGGGTCCCGGAGGACCTGTCGGTCGTCGGGATGGACGACATCCCGTTCGGGCAGGTCGTCCAGCCCGCCCTGACCAGCATCGTCGTCCCGATGGCCCGCGCGGGCCGGATCAGCACGGAGATCCTCGGCCGCGCGATCGCGGGGGAGCGGCGCACGCCGCGCACCCAGCGGCTGGAGACCCACCTGGTGGTCCGTGGCTCGACCGGCCCGCTGACCGCTCGTCCGAAGACCGGAGTGAGCTCGTGAAGATCGTCGTCGCCGACGCCAACCTCGCCCCGCTGCGGGCACACCTGGAAGAGGCCTTCCCGACCGGCTCGCAGGTGAGCTGGCCCGATCCGCTGGACCCCGCGGCCGTCGCCGAGGCGGTCGTGGGCGCAGAGGTCCTGGTGTCGGGGAGCTGCCCGGCCGAGGTCGGCGCTGCGGGGAATGCGCTGCGGCTCGTGCACGCGGCGGGTGCGGGGGTCGACGGGATCGACGTCGCCGCCTTGCCCACCGGGACCGTCGTGGCCAACACCTTCCACCACGAGGACTCGATCGCCGAGCACGTCGTTGCCGCCACGATCCTGCTCCGCCGCGGCTTCCTCACACAGGACGCCGCGCTTCGTCGCGACGAGTGGGCCTCGCCCGCCTACGACGCCGGGGTCCCCTGGCGGGACTCGCTCGGTGCGGCGACGATCGGGTTCGTCGGGTTCGGCCACATCGGGGCCCGGACCTGGGACCGGTTCCGGGCCTTCGGAGCCCGGGGGGTCGCGGTGACCAGGCGGGGCGACGTCGACGCCGCGGCCCGCGGGCTGGAGTGGTCCGGCACGACCGACGACCTCGGGACGCTGCTCGACCGGGCGGACGTCGTGGTGGTCAGTGCCCCGCTGACCCCGGAGACCACCGGGCTGATCGGCGTCGCCGAGCTGGCCCGGATGAAGCGGTCCGCGATCCTGGTCAACGTCGGCCGCGGCCCGCTGGTCGAGGAGAAGGCGCTCTACGAGGCGTTGCGGGACGGCGACATCGCCGGTGCGGCGATCGACGTCTGGTACGGCTACCCCGCCACCGGCGCCACCGCGGCCCCGTCGGAGCTGCCCTTCCGGGACCTGCCGACCGTGTTGATGACACCGCACTCGTCCGGGCTGACCCGACAGACCTTCATGGGCCGCGCCGCGGACATCGCCGCGAACGTGCGGCGGCTGGCGGCGGGGGAGCAGCTGGTGAACGTGGTGGCGACCGCATGAGCGCCACGATCGTCGCCGCGGACGTCCTGGTCACCAGCCCGGGCCGCAACCTCGTCACCCTCAAGATCACGACGTCGGACGGCCTCGTCGGCTGGGGGGACGCCACACTCAACGGCCGCGAGCTCGCCGTCGCGAGCTACCTGCGCGACCACGTCTGCCCGATCCTCGTCGGCCGCGACCCCGCCATGGTCGAGGACACCTGGCAGTACCTCTACCGCGGGGTGTACTGGCGCCGCGGCCCGGTCACCATGGCCGCCATCGGTGCCGTCGACCTCGCGCTCTGGGACATCAAGGGCAAGGTGTGCGGGCAGCCGGTCTACCAGCTGCTCGGCGGCAGGGTGCGAGACCGGATCCTGTCCTACACCCACGCCACCGGCTGGGACGTGGCCGCGCTGCTCGACGCCGTGGCGGCCCAGCGGGAGCGCGGGTTCCGGGCCGTCCGTGTCCAGACCGGTGTGCCCGGCCTGGAATCCGTGTACGGGGTGACGAAGGACGGTGGGGCCTACGAACCCGCCGGTCGCGGCGTCGCCCCGGTCGAGGAGACCTGGGACACCGCCGCCTACCTGCGGTACCTGCCCGGCGCCCTCGCCGAGGTCCGCGCCGCGGTCGGCCCGGAGCTGGAGCTGCTGCACGACGCCCACCATCGGCTCACCCCGAACCAGGCCGCCCGGCTGGGCAAGGCCCTGGAGCCGGTGGACCTGTTCTGGCTCGAGGACGTGACCCCGGCCGAGAACCAGGACGTGCTGCGCCGGGTCCGCGAGCAGACCACGGTCCCGCTCGCGATCGGCGAGGTGTTCACCAGCGTCTGGGAGTTCCAGCAGCTGATCACCGAGCAGCTGATCGACTTCGTGCGCGCCGCCGTGTCGCACGTCGGCGGGATCACGCCGCTGCGCCGGATCGCCGCGCTCGCCGAGGTCTGGCAGGTGTGGCTGGCCCCGCACGGACCGTCGGACGTGTCGCCGATCGCCCTGGCGGCGGCCACGCACGTCGGGCTGGCGACGCCCAACTTCGCGATCCAGGAGTACATGGGCTACCCGGACCGGGTGCACGAGGTCTTCCGGCACGCCTGGACCTACGCCGACGGCCATCTGCACCCGGGCGACGCCCCCGGCCTCGGGATCGAGGTGGACGAGGCGCTGGCCGCCCGCTTCCCCTACGAGCCCGCCTACCTGCCCGTCGCGCGCCGCCTCGACGGCACCCTCACGGATTGGTGACCCCGCAGTGACTGCCCCAGAACGCCTCGCCCGGAGGACGACCCCGGACTCCGCGCTGCTGCACCAGCGGGAGGAGCCGGGCACCGGGATCGTCCATCTCGGACTCGGCAACTTCCATCGCGCCCACCAGGCGGTCTACACGGCGCGGGCGCTCGCGGCACAGGACGGGGACTGGGGGATCCTCGGGGTCGCGAGCCGGTCCGCCGCCGTCGTCGACGCGCTGCGCGCACAGGAGCTGCGCTACTCGGTGCTCGAGGTCTCGCCGGAGGGCAGCTCGGTGCACGTGCCCGCCGTGCACACCGGGGCACTCGTCGCCGCGCAGGACCCGGAGGCCGTGGTCGCCGCGATCGCCGAGGCCCGCATCGTCTCGCTCACGGTCACCGAGCACGGCTACACGATCGACCCCCGCACGGGCGGTCTCGACCACGCCGCACTGCGCGCCGACCCCCACGCCACGCTGAACCTGGTGGTGCGCGGCCTGCAGCGGCGCGCTCGCACCCACGGCCGCCCGGTCACCGTGCTGAGCTGCGACAACCTCGTCGAGAACGGGGCGACGACGGCCCGGCTGGTCGGCGAGCTCGCGGCCGCCCTGCCCGGGCCGGAGCGGGCGGAGCTCGAGTCCTACCTCGGGTCGGTCACCTTCCCGAACAGCATGGTCGACCGGATCGTCCCCGCCACCACGGACGCCTACCGGGCCGAGGCGTCGCGGCTGCTCGGCGTGCGCGACGAGATCCCGGTGCCCGCCGAGCCCTTCAGCATGTGGGTCGTCGAGGACGCGTTCGCCGCGGGCCGCCCGGCCTGGGAGCACGGCGGGGTCCGGTTCACCGCGGACGTCTCGCCGTACGAGCTGTGCAAGGTCCGGCTGCTCAACGGCACCCATTCGCTGATCGCCTACCTCGGGGCCCTCGCCGGCTGCGACACCATCCCGCAGTCCAGCGCCCGCCCCGCGATCCGGGCGGCGGCCGACGCCGTGCTCCGCGAGGACTACCTGCCGACCGTCCCGGTGCCCGCGGACGTCGACGTCGAGGACTACATCGCCCAGCTGTTCACCCGCTGGTCGAACTCCGCGCTCGGGCACCGCACCCGCCAGGTCGGCTCGGACGGCTCGGTCAAGCTCGCCCAGCGGGTCCCCGAGCCCGCCCTGCACCATCTCGCCGCGGGCCGCATGCCGCACGGGCTCGCCCTCACCGTCGCCGCGTACCTGTGCTGCCTCGCCCCGCCCGCCGGGCTCGACGCGGGCCCGCACGCCGCCGCAATGTCCGACCCGGCCCGCGGGAGCCTCGCGCCACTGGCCGCCCTGCCCACGCCCGAGTTCGTGGCCGCCGCCCTCGGCACCGGCCTGCTCGGCACCGAGCTGGCCGAGCACTCCGGCTTCCGTGACCGGGTCGCCGAACTGGTCGACCTGCTCGTCCGCCACGGTGCCGACGCCGCGGCCCGCGAGCTCGCCCTCACCGAGGAGGCTGCATGACCGTCGAGACGATTCGGACCACCCGGGCCGCCGTGCTGCACGGCCCCGAGGACCTGCGCATCGAGGAGCTGCCGCTGCCGGCCCTCGGCCCGGACGACGTCCTGGTCCAGGTGGACGCCGTCGGCGTCTGCGGCTCCGACATGCACTACTTCGCCAGCGGCCGCAACGGCCAGAACGTGCTCCGCCAGCCGACGGTGCTCGGCCACGAGGCCTCCGGCGTGGTCGTCGACGCCGGCGCGCTCGTGAAGACGCCGATCGGCACCCGGGTCGCCGTCGAGCCCGCCGTCGGGTGCGGCCGCTGCGCGACCTGCCGGTCCGGGCGCTACAACCTGTGCCCGACGGGCACCTGCTTCGGGTCGCCGCCCACGCACGGCACGATCGCGCAGTACAAGGTCGTGCCCGCGCGGGCGGTCCACCCGCTGCCCGCGGAGATCGCCACCGAGGTCGGCTCGCTGGTCGAGCCGCTGGCCGTCGCCGTGTGGGCGGTCCAGCGCGCCGACGTCCGGATGGGGCACCGGGTGCTCGTCACCGGTGCGGGCCCGATCGGCATCCTCGTCGCGCAGGTCGCCCGGGCGGGCGGCGCCGCGGAGGTCGTCGTCACCGACGTCAACGACGACCGGTTGGCCCGCGCCGCCGAGCTCGGGGCGACGGAGACGGTGAACACCGCGACCACCGACCTCGCTCACACCGGGATGGACCGGCTGCTGGAGTGCTCGGCCCATCCCGCTGCGCTGTGGCAGGGCATCCGGGCGCTCGGCCCGGGTACCCGCGCCACCGTCGTCGGACAGGCGGCGCCCGCCGTCGACGGTCTCCCGCTCGCGTTCCTGCAGCGCTGGGAGATCGACCTCGGCACCGCCTTCCGCTACGCCCACGCCTTCCCGACCCGCGATCGCCCTGGCGGCATGCGGCCGGGTGGACCTGGCCGGTGTGCTCACCGGCCGGTTCCCGCTCGACCGGGCCGCGGACGCCCTCCGCGCACCCGTGCTGGACCCGACGCACCTCAAGGTCGTCGTCCGCCCCGGCGGCTGACCCCTCCCTCCCGGCCCCGCGGGGCCCCTCCATCCGAGGACGCATGGACATGACCGAGACCTCACCCGCATCCCCTCCCTCCACTGCCGAGCCGGCTGACCCGAAGGCCGTCCGCCGTGCGGCGTGGGCAGGGCTCGTCGGCACCACGCTGGAGCAGTACGACTTCGTCATCTACGGCACCGCGTCGGCGCTGATCTTCTCGAAGTTGTTCTTCCCCAACATCTCGCCCGCCGCCGGCATCCTGGCCAGCTTCAGTGCCTACGCCGTCGGCTTCGCGGCCCGTCCGCTGGGCGGCCTGTTCTTCTCGCGCTTCGGCGACCGGCTGGGCCGCAAGTGGGTCCTGGTCACCACCCTGTTCCTGATGGGTGGCGCGACCTTCGCCATCGGCCTGCTGCCGACCTACGGCCAGGTCGGGCTGCTCGCCCCGGTGCTGCTGGTGGCGTGCCGCTTCCTGCAGGGCTTCGGCGCCGGCGCCGAGCAGTCCGGCGGGGCGACGCTGCTGACCGAGACGGCGGGGATCGGCCGACGCGGCCGCTTCGCCGCCCTGGTGATGACGGGCGCGGCGCTCGGCACGGCGATCGGCGCCGGGGCCTGGATCCTGGTCCAGCTGCTGCCCGAGGACCAGCTGATGAGCTGGGGCTGGCGCCTGGTCTTCCTGTCCAGCCTCGTGGTCACCGTCGTCGCGATGGTCATCCGCAGGAGGCTGATCGAGAGCCCGGTCTTCACCGAGCTCAAGGAGCAGCACGTCGCACCGGCGAAGCCCGTCGGGGAGACCTTCAAGCACGGCCGTCGACCGCTGCTGCTGGTCATCCTGATGACGGTCGGGGTCAGTTCGCAGTCCTACACCTACCAGGTGTTCATGGCCTCCTACCTCGTCTCCACCGTCGGGGTCGACAAGGCCTTCGTGCCCCAGGTGCTCCTGATCGGCGCGATCTGTGGGGCCTTCGCCGCCTTCGGCTTCGGCACGCTGTCGGACAGGCTCGGGCGCAAGCCCGTCTACACCGCGATCCTGTCCGCCCTGGTGATCCTGCCCGCGCCGACCTTCATCGCCCTGAACACCGGATCGCACGTCGCCATCACGATCGCGATCATCGTCGGGTTCATCCTGGCCTGCCAGGGCGCGACGGGCGTGACGATGTCCTACTTCCCGGAGCTGTTCGGCAACCGCTACCGCTACGCCGGGGTGACGCTGGGCCGCGAGTTCGCCTCCGTGCTGGGTGGCGGCGTCGCCCCCTTGATCTGTGCCGCGTTGATCGGCGCGTTCTCCGGCTCCTGGATCCCGGTGGCGGTCTACATGATGCTCATGATGATCGTCAGCCTGGTCGCCGCCCGGCTCGCGCCCGAGACCCTCGACCGCGACCTGAACGTGCCGGAGGACGCCCGATGACACTCTCCCTCGAACGGACGCCGCCGAGTGAGGCACTGTGTCGCACCCGCGTCGTCGCCGTGCTGCGCGCGGACTCCCCGGAGCACCTGCTCCCGGCCGCCCGCACCCTCGTCGAACAGGGGCTGGTCTGTCTCGAGCTGACGATGACCACCCCCGGCGCGTTGGACTCGCTGCGGCTGCTGCGGGCCGAGCTGGGGGCCTCCGCGGACCTCGGCGTCGGGAGTGTCCGGGGTGCGGAGGCGGCCCGGCAGGCGCTCGACGCCGGCGCCGCGTTCCTGGTCAGCCCGGTGTTCGACCCCGCGGTCCTCGCCGAGTGCGTGGCCGCCCGGGTCCCGGCCTACCCGGCGGGACTCACCCCGACGGAGCTGGTCACGGCCTGGGATGCCGGGGCCTCGGCGGTCAAGCTGTTCCCCGCGGGCACCGTCGGCCCGGCGCATCTGCAGGCCGTCCGCGAACCGCTGCCGGAACTGGCGGTCATGCCGACCGGCGGGATCGGGATCGACGACGTCGGAGCCTGGCTCCGAGCCGGTGCCCTCGCCGTGGGTCTCGGCGGGTCGCTGTCCGGCGACGCGCTGCGCGGTGGGGACCTCGGGGCGTTGGCCGACCGCGCGGCGCGGGCCCTCGCCGGAGCCCGCGGATGACCGTCGTGAGCGCTGGGGGAGACGATGGGGCTGCTGGCCGCCGACACGGTCGGCCACCTGCAGCACGTCTCCACCATGACGCTCGGCATCGGCGGTGCGGAGAGCAACGTCGCGATCGCACTGGCCCGGCTCGGCACATCGGTCGCCTGGATCGGGCGACTCGGTGCGGACTCCCTCGGCGACCGGGTGGTCAGGGAGCTGCGGGCCGAGGGGGTCGAGGTGCACGCGGTCCGCGACCCCGCCGCGCCCACCGGGCTGATGCTCAAGGAGCGCCCGCCCGGCGGCGGGGTCCGGGTCTGGTACTACCGCAGCCAGGGCGCCGGAGCCCGGCTCTCCCCCTCCGATGTGGACGACGAGCTGGTCGCCCGCGCATCCCTGCTGCACGTCACGGGCATCACGCCGGCCCTCGGTGAGGCGCCGGCCAAGGCGGTCGCGCACGCGGTCGCCGTCGCCCGGGACGCGGGTGTCCCGGTCTCGGTCGACGTCAATCACCGCGCGACACTGTGGTCCGACGCCGAGGCGGCACCGGTGCTGCGTGGGCTGGTCGAGTCCGCCGACGTTCTGTTCGCGGGCGACGACGAGGCCCGGCTGGTCCTCGGGACCGACGCGACCGAGCCGGCCACGCTCGCGGCCGGGCTCGCCGACCTCGGCCCGGGTGAGGTCGTGGTGAAGCTCGGCGACCGGGGTGCCCTGGCCCTCGTCGGCGGCCTGCTGGTCGAGCAGGCGGCGTTCCCGGTCACCCTCGTCGACCCGGTGGGAGCAGGCGACGCGTTCGTGGGCGCCTACCTCGCCGAGCGGGTCGCCGGGCTGGACGTACCCGGGCGGCTGCGGACCGCGGCCCGGGCCGGTGCCCTGATGTGCACGGTCCCGGGTGACTGGGAGGCCCTCCCCACCCGGGCTCTCCTGGACTCGGACAGGATGGGCCCGGACGTCCGGCGCTGAACGGCCGCCTCACCGTCGGTCGAGGCGGGTCAGGAGCTTGTCCTGGGCGTCGTGGACCTGGTCCTGCGTGGCCGTGACCACGAGGGCGGACTCGCCGGCGTCGCCGAGGCGCTGGATCTCGGCGTGTCCGTCGGAGATGACCCCGGCCCGCAGTCGCTGTCGATCCTGGACCTGGGCCTACCGGGCCTGGCTTCAGGTTCAGGCGTGGCTCGGAGGGATGGTGGGGTTGGCGGTTGTTCCCGGGTCGTCGAGTGAGGTGCGCAGCAGGGACTCCGTCCGCTGGACCCGGTTGTGCACCGATGCCGGTGCACCCCGAGCTCCCGGGCGGCCGGATGCGCAGCTCGGCGTAGGTCCGGACCCTGCCGGGTCCGCGCTGCCGACGACAGAGGTAGCCGAGCGGTACGGCATCGCGATCGGCACGGCGAACCGGGCGCTGGGCTTGCTGCGGGAGTGGAGGCTGATCGAGCCCCGGCGGGGTGTCCGCGCGATGATCCGTGCGCTTCCCCAGGTCAGCGGCGAAGGCGCAGACACCGAAGGACTTGACGTCACGCACGGCCAGGACGACCCGACCTCCGGTGAGTCGCCGGTCCCGCGGTCCACGTCGACCGGGTCCGGTCCGGCGCGTGGCCGGGCTCACGGCAGGGTGAGCTCCATCCTCGAGCACCGGGCGAGCCTGGCGTACGCGCCGCCGTCGGCCGTCTCGTCGTGTGGGCCACGGGGACGGGCGTCGGATGAACGTCGCCGAGCTCCTCGCGCGTCGTGCCCGCCTGCACGGCTGGCTCGCCGCGCCCGCCTACCACGCCGAGCGGACCTGGACCCGCCGCGAGATCCACTTGCTCGCGGCGCGGCTCGCCCAGGTGCTGCACCGGCGCGGCGTCCGGCAGGGGAGTCGGGTCGTCCTGGTCCTCCTGGACGGTCCGGCCCTGGTGGCGCTGTTCCTCGCGGTCGCGCGGACGGGCGCGCTCGCCTCGTGGTCAATCCCTACCTGCCGGAGGCCGACCGAGACCGGATCGTCGACCGGATCGGCGCCGATCCGGTCGTCGTCTCCGAGGCCGTCGTGTCTGCGGGGGACGGGCCGACGGTGGAGGCCCTCGTTGCGGCGACGGATCGCGCCCCGGAGGAGCCTGCCGAGCAGGTCCCGGACGGCGCGGACCTGTACGTGCAGTTCACCTCGGGCACGACGGGGGCTCCCAAGGGGGCGGTGCACCGACACGGGGACCTCGCGGCCCACCACCGGGCGGTCAGCCGGGACATGCTGGGGATCTCCGCCACGGCCGTGAGCCTGTCGATCTCCACGATGTTCTTCGCGTACGGGTTCGGCAACTCCCTCGTCTACCCACTCTTCACGGGGTCCTCGGCGGTGCTGCGCCCCGAACGGCCCGACCCGGGCGCCGTCGCCGAACTGGTCGACCGGCACCGCGTCACCGTCCTGCACGGTGTCCCGTCCGCCTATGCCCACCTCGTCGCGGACACCGATCCCGCGGCCTTCGCCACGGTGCGGGTCGCGGTGTCGGCCGGTGAGAACCTGCCGCCCGCGGTGGCCGCCCGCACCCCCTGGAACGGTGGGGGAGGCCGATCCTGAACGAGCTCGGCTCGACCGAGGTCGGTGGGGCGTACTGCGCGAACACCCTCGCGGACGACACCCCCGGCACCCTCGGGCGACCGCTCACCGGGTACGAGTTCGAGATCCGGGACGACGCGGGCCGGGTGCTCCCGGCGGAGGTGCCGGGGCGGCTGTGGGTGCGTGGCGCCTCGGTGATGGACCGGTACCTGGACGCGCCCGGGGAGACGGCGCGGACGGCGATCCCCGCGTCGAACGGCACGGGCGGCTGGTCGGGGTCGATCGGCGTGGTCGAGGTCCACGGCGAGCTGGGCACGAGCACGATGGCGGCCCGCGGTCCCGAAGAACAGTGTGGGCCGACGCGGTCGACGCCGACGGTGCACACCGCGACGGCGCCGGCCTCGCCGAGCCCACCGGACTGCTGCCCGCAGCGGCGCTCGAGGGCTACCCGCCCGGGACGCGGGTGATCGTCCGCCGCGGACACCCACACCCGGGGGCACAGCTCTCGTTGATACCCCTGAGCCGGTAACGGGGCATGTCCGGACCGGGGAGACCCGGCCCGGAGACGTACGCCCCCGGGCCGATAGCGGACGTTGTGAAGGCCGTGATGAGCTCGGAGCCTGGAAACACTGCTCGTAGTGTCCGAGCTGCTCGGAGACGCCACTCTTTGACCGGACCAGCGGTGCTGAGCTCGAGGTCCTCAGCCTCGTTAATGCGATCGTTCAACAGCTTGATCGCTCGCTCTGACTTCAAGGGCTCTCCAGTGTTGAGCTTGACGGGCAGAAGGTACTTGCCGCAGAGGAAGAAGCCGGCCGCAGCGCTGCGGCCGGCTGTCCTCCGGCCTGCGGCTCAGGCGGCCGTGACGTCCCCTGGCGGTTCAGCCGCAGGTTCCTGACGCCGGGGGAATCGAGCAGGCATCAGGACCGGCTTCGGAGCACAACAGTCGCCGGCTCGGGTGCCTTGCCGAGAGCGAGCACCTCGCCGGCGATGCGCAGATCCTTGGAGCCGCCCTTGTCGTAGACGTGGCGTAGGAACCTGAGCGTGCTTCGGTGCTCATATGCCCTGGTCAGATAGGGGATTGCCGCCTCGAGCCCACCGGCACCAGGCAACGAGGCGATGAACGGAGCGGCCCAGTCGTCCGGGCAGTACCCGGGTGACCGTCATCCGGATGCTGTGTACGTCACGCTTCGGTCGGCCGAAGGACGTCGCCGCTGCCGTGGCGCTTCTGCGGTCCCGGGCGGTGAGTGGATCAACGGGCAGGTGCTTCCCCGTGAACGGCGGGACCGGGCTGGGGCGACCGCTTGGCGGGGGGGCTGCGCGGAGGTGGCTCGGGTCCGGCCTGTGGCGCCCGGTTGACGGGTACGGCATCCCAGGCTAACTTCCTCGGAAGCGACCTTCTCGGAAAGCTTGATCCCCCCGCGACGACGAGGTGAAGAGACAATGCCGACTGCCGAGGAGAACGAGACGGTGACCGACCGCCGTCCATCTCCGGCTCTCGCCCGCCCGAGGATGTGAAGACGATGCCCACCATCGGCGATGTCACCTACGAGCTCCTGCGCGCGCACGGCCTGACGACCATCTTCGGCAATCCCGGCTCGAACGAGCTGCCCTTCCTCGCCGGCATGCCCGAGGACTTCCGGTACATCCTCGGACTGCACGAGGGGGCGGTGCTGGGCATGGCGGACGGGTACGCGCAGGCACTGGGTGCGCCCGCGTTGGTCAACCTGCACGCGGCCGCCGGAACGGGCAACGCGATGGGCGCCCTGACCAACGCAGTGAACTCTCATACGCCGCTGATCGTGACGGCAGGCCAGCAGGTCCGGTCGACCATCGGGCAGGAGGTCATGCTCGCCATCACCGAGCCCGGGAACTTGACGCGCCCGCTCACGAAGTGGAGCTACGAGCCCGCCTGCGCCCAGGACGTTCCGCGTGCGATGGGCCAGGCCGTCCACCTCGCCTCCCTGCCACCTCGGGGACCGGTGTTCCTGTCGGTGCCCTATGACGACTGGGCGAACGAAGCGACGACCGACAGCGCCCACGTCGCTAGCCGTCGGATCGCCGCCGGTCACTGTTTGAGCCCCGACCAACTGACCGAGATCGCCGAGGTTCTCGACGGTGCCCGCAGCCCGGCCCTCGTGCTCGGGCCGCAGGTGGACGCCGACGGGGGCAACGCCGACGCGGTCAGCCTCGCCGACGCACTCGGTGCCCCGGTCTGGATCGCACCGTCACCGTCTCGATGCCCGTTCCCGACTCGGCACCGCAGCTTCCGCGGACCGCTGCCCACCACGGTCGAGGGGGTGTCCGCCGCACTGGTTGAGCACGACGTGATCCTCGTCGTGGGCGCCCCGGCGTTCCGCTACCACCAGTTCGGGCCGGGGGAGTACCTCCCCTCGGGGGCTCGGCTGCTGCACATCACCGGTGATCCGGGCGAGGCGGCCCGGGCCCCGGTGGGCGACGCCTTCGTCGGCGGGGTCGGCGACGCTCTGGCGCGGTTGGCCGCCGCGGTGAAGCCAGGACAGCGCGCCCTCCTCCCGGATCTGCCGGATTTCCCCGTGCCCGCAGCCTCATCCCCGGGCCGTGTCCAGCCCGCCGAGCTGTTCGCCCAGCTCAGAAAGCTCGCTCCACGGGACGCGGTCTGGGTGAAGGAGTCCACTTCCACCAGTGGCGACTTCTGGGCCCACGCCGATCTCGACCAGCAGGGCAGCTTCTACTTCCCGGCCGCAGGCGGACTGGGCTTCGGGCTGCCCGCGGCCGTCGGAGTCCAACTGGCGACGCCGGAGCGGCGGACGATCGCCCTGGTGGGGGACGGCTCGGCCAACTACGGCATCACCGCGCTGTGGACCGCTGCACGCTACGGGATTCCCGTCATCTTCATCATTCTGAAGAACGGTACCTACGGGGCGCTGCGCTGGTTCGCCGATGTTCTCGATGTCGGTGACGTGCCCGGAATGGATGTGCCTGGCATTGACTTCTCTCGGCTCGCCGAGGGCTATGGGGTCAGTGCCACATCGGTCCGAACCGTCCCGGAGTTCAGCGCCGCGTTCCGCGCCGCGCTGGCCGGCGTCCGTCCGACGCTGATCGAGGTCGAGACCGCGCTCTCTGCACCATGAGCAAGGAGAGAGCCGGTGGCCGGTCAGCTCTCCGCGGAAACCGCGGCGGAGACCGAGGTTTCGGTGTGCTCGGCGTCGAGCGGTCCACCTCGGGAGAACAGACGGAAGTAGATCCGTCGTCACGGTCGCGGGTTTCGCACCGCTCGTCGCCGCCTCGCTGCTGTCACGGGCGACGGAGGCACGAACACGACGCTGGTCGCCGTGCTCGGGGTCGCCGTCGTGGTGCCGGGCGTGTTCACGTCGCGGTTGATCCCGGAGACGTACCGCCGGGACCACAAGAACCTGGAGGCCCGTGTGGACGAACAGCCCAGGGGAGTCGTCACGGAGGGCTGAAATCCTAACCTCGCGCGGGGGCGCCGACGGTGGCCCCAGGCGAGGTCACCGAAGAGCGGCAGCCTCAGCCGAACGACGTGATCGGCTCACCCAAGCCTTCTCGTCCGGCGTCACGCCGAGCCGCGGCCCGGTGGGTAATTGCGATGATGCCGCGACGCGGACGCGATGACGACGGCCGTGACGACGGCGGTGACTGTGACGACAGCGAGCGCGTCGCCAGGACGGCATGCCGACGGCGGCTTCTGCCTGTACTGCACGCCCACCGACCGGACGCCGGGCCACTACTGCACCCGACCACGCGGACGACGCGAAGTCGGGCGGCTGGGTGGGGCGGGGGGCGCGGCGACTCGGGGCAGGGCCGGCCGTCCCTAACTCGGGACTAACCTCTCCCTCGAGCAAACCCCGCCGCCGGCTGTCACGGCTCGAGCGCGAAGTCGTCCCGTGAGAGCGAGGCGTCCTCGACAACCTGTGTGCCCAGCAGCACCAGTGGATTGCCGTGCTCAAGCTCGCGGTACCGCAGCCGCACGAGGCTGTCGTACACCTCGGAGCTCAGGCGCAGCTTGGAGGGGAAGATCCCGTCCTCCTCGAGCTGCAGCAGAGGAGCGCCGGCCTTATCGAGCAGCGCGCCGATCCAACCGGATGTGTTCACCGGGCTCCCTTCCTGACGTGTGGTGGCCGGTCTCGAGCAGCGAGGTCAGACGCCAACCGTGGAGTTGCCGGGCACCAGGTCCTGCCAGCGCTCGCCCTCGCGGATCACGGTGTCGGGCAGCGACCGGACCGGCGTGTAGTCCACGATCTCGTGGGATATCGGGCTCTCGCCCTTCTCGTGGCGCTGCACAGACTCGAGCAGGCGGGCCCGCAGGTGGATCACCGCCCGATCCGCGGCGACCATGTGCTCCTTGGTCCGGTCGAGGATCGGGCCCATGCTCACGGCGAGGATCGCGTCCTCCTGCTCGATCCCGTCGAAGCCGGTCCAGTTGGTGGCCATCTTGGCGCGGTCCTGGCCCATACCGTTGGACCAGTCGGCGCGGAAGTTGCAGTCCTGATCGTTCCAGAACGGCTCCTTGAGGCCCATAATGCGGATGATCTCGCCGCGGTCGATGGGCTTGTTGCCGTGGGTGATGATGTAGGTGCTGGTGACGTAGTCGTTCTGCGGTACCTCGAACACGAAGAACTGGTAGGCCGGGGCCGGGATGATCCGGCCGACGGGGAGGAACACCGGCGTGACCCGCACACTCACGGTGGGTGCACCGTCCTCGGCCCGTGGGCCCTTCCGCTTGGCCACGTAGTGGTACCCGAACGAGGTGTCCTCAATTTCCAGCGTGGGAGCGTTGTCCGAGCTGGCCAGCGCGCCGGGATTGAAGTCCTCGTCGTCCCGCGCTGTGAACTCGTCCTTCATCCAGGTCGGGTTGGCCTGGTTGCTGTGCAGGATGCCGACGTGCGAGCTGTCCGTCCCACCCTCGAGTAGCTGCAGGTAGTTCGCACGAGTGTTGAGCCGGATCACGGCGCGGTGCTCCGCCGGGCCGTTCATGAACTCGAAGTGCGGGAACTCCGGTCGACATTCCTTCGGGCCGATGTAGATCCATACCAGACCGCCCGCCTCACGCACCGGGTAGGCGGGAGCCTTCATGCGCTGCTTGAACCGCGGGTTGGTGTTGTTCGGGGTGTCCATGATCGTGCCGTCGACCCCGAACTTCCAGCCGTGGTAAAGGCAGCGGATCCCGCAGTCCTCGACCCGGCCCAGTGCCAGCGAGACGCCGCGGTGCATGCACAACTCGTCGAGGACGCCGATCTCGCCGTTGGTGTCCCGGAACAGGACGAACGACTCGCCGAGCAGCTTGAGCCGCAGCGGATCTCCGTCCGGCTCGGAGACCTGAGCGGACGTGCAGATGGGCATCCAGAAGCGCCGCATCATCTTTCCCATGGGGGTGCCCGGCCCGACCCGGGTAAGGATGTCGTTCTCCTCGGCCGACAACATGCGCGCCACATCCCTCTCGACATCGAGCTACTGCTTCACTTCTGAAGAAGCGGACTTCCTTGGAAGATACTAGCTCGCGGCGTGGGGGAGGGCAACGCGTCGTCGCACTTGTCTCGTCCCGTGCATCCCGTCTGGCCCTGGACCATGGTCGGGTCCTCGACCGGGTTTCGGTACGGCGACCGCGGAGCCGGGCGTCCCCACGCAGCGACCCGGCACCGTGTGAAGGTCCCGGCGCAACGCGGGCGTATCCCATCGGCGCAGAGCGCCCACACCTCGGACCGGTCGATCTCGACCAACAGTGACGCCTGGCCGACCGCGGCGCCCGCCTGCCTGGCGGTGGACCGGCTCCACCTGCGGGAGTTACTGCGGTAGGCCGCAGCGTCAGTCGAGCCCGCCCGGCTCAGCGCTGCCTCCAGGATGACCGCATGCGGCGCCCGCCAGCAGGACCTCGCCGGCGCTCCCGGGCAGCAGGGGACCTCGCCACCCGACCCGGCAGCCCGTGCTCGATCTTCGGCGCGGTCACAGCTGTCCCTGACGCAGCAGCTCGTTCACCGGTCGCTGCACGCCGCAAGGCGGCGATCCGGCGCTCCGGGCGATCTCCCTGAGCGTCAATGGCCCGCCGGCAGCAGCCGCGACGACGTCCAGGGCCCGAGGGCGCGCCTGGAACAGCAAGCGCGGCGTCCCCGCCGCTGAGCACGTCCGAGCTCATCCCGCCTGATCGACCTGGCGCTGCAGGCGGGCGAGTACCTCGAGCGTTTCCGCGGCCTCCGCCTCGGCCAGGCCCTCCAGCCCGCAGAACGATGTGGAGATCTGCGTCATCGCCTCCTCGGCCACCACGCGCCCCGCCGGCTCCAGCCGGATCAGCACACCACGCAGGACGTCGGGATCCCGGATACGCTCGACCAGCCCCAGGTCCTCGAGCCGGTCCACCTGCTTGCTCACCGCGCCGGAGGTGATCATGAGGCGCTTGAACAGTACGGTAGGGCTCAGTGCGTAATCCGGGGCAGAGCGGCGCAGAGCCAGCAGGATCCGCAGGTCGCCCGGCCCTATGCCGCTTTGCCGCGCCACCGCGGCGAACGCGCGCTCGATCTGCTGGGCCAGGCGCAGGATCCCGGCGCTGAGCAGAAACGGCGTGGGATCGAGGGCGGGTAGTTCGCTCGCCCAGGCGTCGGCAATCTCATCGAGGTTCGAGACGCCGAGCCGGGATGAATCGTCCGCCCGTACCGTCACGACATCCCACCTCGATCACGCGGCGACCCAGCGCACACCACTTCCGCGGAAATTAGCCCCGTAGGAGTTCCCTCGTCAAGGAACCCGGCACCGCGGTGATTGGACCGCCGCGGTGGTCGGACCAATCACCGCGGCAATCACCGTGAGCGCTCCGCCGGGCCCCGGTATAGCGGCCGGGGGAGGATCTGTGGCATCACGAGCAACCGATCCCACGGCGCTCCGGAGCGCGTCGTGAGCGGGGATGTGCCGGGGCGCTCGCGATCGGGTGACTCCTTGGCCGCTCAGGAGGCCGAGGTCTGGGCCGCACCGTCCGTCCCGAGCGCAGTGGCGCGCTCCGCCGGTGTCGCGATGCCCCGCAGATCGGAACCGCTCGATTCGCGCCCGAACCACACCGCGACCGCGGCCAGCAGCGAGAGTACGACGATCAGGCCCGCGACCCAGCCGATGTTGCGCCCGCCGCCCGCTGCGGCAAGCAGGCTTCCGGCCACCAGCGGGGAGAAGCCGGCGACGATCGTCGCGACCTGGTAGGCCGCCGAGATACCCGTGTACCGCATCCGGGTCGAGAACATCTCGCTCAACAGGGCGGCCAGGGCGGCCGACATGCACACCGCGACGAGGGCGAAGACCACGAAGAACCCGATGTACATCAACGCCGTCGATCCGGAGCCGATCGCCCAGAAGAGCGGGTACGCGAGCACTGCGAAGGCGAGCGCGCCGCTCACGTACACCGGTCGGCGCCCGAAGCGGTCCGAGAGCAGGCCGTAGATCGGCGTCATGACGATCGCACCAGCCCAACCGACGCTCAACGCGGCCAGCACCGTCGAGCGCGATGCGCCCAAGCCGACGGTGTAGGAGACGGCGAAGCTGCCGAACAGCGTGGAGACCACCGTCGGTGGCAAGCTCGCTGCGATGCCCCGCAGCAGCGGGCCCGGGTTGCGCAGCACGTCGACGAGCGGGGTGTTCTTCTCCTGCAGCCGCGTGTCGAGCTCGGTGAACAGTGGGCTCTCGCTCACCCGGACCCGCATGTACAGGCCGACTGCCAGTAGCAGAAAGCTGAACAAGAACGGGACGCGCCAGCCCCACGCCATCAGCTGGTCGCCGGGCAGCAGGGACACTGTGCCCAGGGCGAGCGTGGAGAGCAGGCCGCCGGAGGGGAGCCCGGCTTGGCCGATAGCGGTGATGAGGCCGCGCCGGGCCGGCGGGGCGTGCTCGGCGGCGAGCAACGCTGCGCCGCCCCACTCGCCGCCCACGGCGAAGCCCTGCACCAGTCGCAGCAGGATGAGCAGCAGCGGCGCAGCGGCGCCGATCTGCGCGTACGTTGGCAACAGCCCGATCAGGCCGCTTGCCAGGCCCATCATGACGATGGTGAGCAGCAGGACCCGCTTGCGGCCGACACGGTCCCCGACGTGCCCGAGCACCAGGCCACCGAGGGGACGCGCGATGTAGCCGGTGGCCAGGGTGGCGAAGGACGCGATCGTGCCGAGGGCTGGGCTGAGGTTCGAGAAGAAGAGCGGACCGAAGACGACCGCCGCGGCCGATCCGTACAGGATGAAGTCGTAGTATTCGATCGTGTTGCCGAGGTAGCTCGACACTGCGACGCGGCGGACCTCTGTGGGCGGGGAGCCGGCAGCGGCCGACGGCTGATGCGGGGCGCGGTCGTGGGCAGGAGGCATCGTTGTCTCTATCCAGTCAGTGGGACGCAGCTCTCATGCGGCTCGCCGGGTAGATCTTGCACATCTCCGGTTGATCAGGCCGGACGGATCTCGCCGGCCAGGGATGGGTCCCGGCCCGGACACGCCCGGCCGGGCGAGCTTCCGTGGAAGATACAGAGCGTGCTGGGTCACCCGCAAGGGCATGCGAGGCAGCGGAAGGGGGAGACCACGCTCGCCGTCGTCGAGGTCGCGGTCCCGAGGCGGGAGGTGGAGGCGTGCCGGGGCCCGAGCTTTCCGCGAAGCCGTGCGACGGGAGCTGATGTCTGCGCGGCGTCGGAGAACGAGTCGTTGCTGCGCAACCGGATCGTCCAATACCGCAACGGCACTCGGTCATGGTGGTGGGCGGTGGCCGCCTCGTCGGTGGTGGCGTGCGCGGGCTCGGTACTGGCTTTCGCGGCGCCATCTCGACCAGTGCATGCGTGGTTGATGCATCAGCGGGGTGAGAACGAGACCGGCGAGGAGTCGGCGGATCTCGTTGCAGAGAACGGGATTACCCCGCAGGACCGGTTCGAGATCCCTTTGATCCCGGGCGTGCTCGGTGGCGCGGGTGGTAGCGAGGTGGGTAGCGGGGAGCCTGGCCAGGGTGATGAACCGTCCTGGCCGGTGGAGAGGCTCCTGATCTAGCAAGGAGACTGGAGCTGTGGGA
>NZ_BAABGT010000006.1:0-1347 GCF_039541715.1 Pseudonocardia xishanensis | reverse complement strand
GAGCACCCTTGACCGGGAGGTCGACCGTGTTAACGCCAGGGCCGACAGGCCCCGCCCGCCGGGCGCCCACCAACACTTACACGGCCAGCGCGGCCCTGAGCGCCTACGTTACCGAGGCCTCGGCCCGAGCAAGATCCGGCCACAGAGGTTGACATGGGGTTGTCAAGCGCGACCGTCAGGTCGTCTCCGAAGGAGATGCGCAGCGCAGCGGAGCACGCTTGACGGCGAGTGAGGCCGTGCTAAGAGGCGATTTCAGAAGTCGACGCGCGACAGTCGGGGCGACTCCGGCCGAGGCGAGCTCTGCAGGTCGTCGGCCTGCGCGTGAAGTGGCGATCTTGCTCGCCGGACTTCTGAAATCACTTCTAAGCCCACTGGTCCACCCTTGGTCGGTGTCGGCGGTCGTCATGGCCGTCGATGCACCCGAGGTGCCACCGGGTCACCGCCCTGTTAAGCCGACGCGCACGTCGACGTCCGCCCTTAGAAATGCGGGACCTGGTGGTCACCTGGGTCGCGCGGACCGTCGACAAGGGCTGAGCGCCAACTACGAGCGCCGAACAGTGAGCGATGCGGGAGCCGCGACCCAGATCCCCGGCCGGCGGGTGCGACCTCGAGCACGGAGGACGACATGCCGCACTCCCCCACCCATCCCGCAGAGCCGGCGACAGTGCTGCCGGAGTTCCCACCTGGCGGGCTGACCGCCGGCCTGGACTGGGCAACCGCCGATCACGCCGTTGCTGTGGTGAACGACAAGGGCACCGTCATCGAGCAGTACCTCATCGACGCCTGCGGCGCCGGGCTCCGCGAACTCGTCGGACGACTACGCCGGGCCGGTGTCGTCGAGGTCGCGATCGAGCGCGGTGACGGCCAGGTTGTCGACGCCCTGCTCGCCGCCGCCCTGACGGTTGTGGTGATCAGCCCCAACCAGGTTCACAACCTGCACGGCCACTACGGATCCGCGGGGAACAAGGACGACCGGTTCGACGCTTTCGTCCTGGCCGACACCCTGCGCACCGACCGCGCCCGCCTACGACCCTTGATCCCGGACACCACCGCGACGGTCCAGCTGCGTTCCGCGGTCCGGGCCCGCAAGGACCTGATCACCCACCGGGTCGGGCTCGCCAATCAGCTCCGGGCGCACCTGGAGTTCTTCCACCCCGGCCCGGTCCGGCTCTTCGCCGACCTCGACGGCATCACCAGCCTGCGGTTCCTGGCCCGGTTCAGCAGCTCCGCAGACACCGACTGGCTCACCCCGTCCCGACTGGGCACCTGGCTGCGGTCAGTCGGCTACTGAACCGTCCTGGCCGGTGGAGAGGCTCCTGATCTAGCAAGGAGACTGGAGCTGTGGGA
>NZ_BAABGT010000005.1:0-57045 GCF_039541715.1 Pseudonocardia xishanensis | reverse complement strand
CTGACCATGCACCGATCATGGAGCTACACGCCGCCGATGTTTGGGAGACACGCTCTAGTCGCGCAGCGCGGCGCACCGCAGCCTGGACTCCCGCCGCCTCACCGCCGCGCCGGGACCCGGCGGGCTGTGAGCAGTCGCTACTTCCTCTCGTAGACCGGGGTGATCGTCGCCCGGGCCAGGGTGTGGCTGAACAGGTTGAAGCCCAGCAGCGCAGGGCTGGCGCCCTCGGGCAGCCCGAGCGACTCCACGTCAACGGCGTGCACGACGAAGAAGTAGCGGTGCAGGCCGCGCCCGGCGGGCGGGGCCGCGCCGACGAACTGCTTGATTCCGGCGTCGTTGGCCAGCTGGTAGGAGCCCGCGGGCAGCCCGCTACCCTCCTCGTCGCCGGCGCCCACCTCCAGCGAGGTCACCGACGCCAGGATGTCGACGACCGCCCAGTGCCAGAAGCCCGACCCGGTCGGAGCGTCGGGGTCGAAGCAGGTCACCACATAGGAGCGGGTGCCCTTGGGGGCGCCGCTCCAGGACAGTTGCGGTGACAGGTCCTCGCCGCCGGCCCCGAAGATGCCGCTGACCTGCGGCATCGCGAGCATCCCGCCGTCGGTGAAGTCCGTACTGGTGACGTCGAACGACGGTACCTGGGGGAGGTCGTCGTACGGGCTGTGGCTCATCCTTCTCCTCGTCCGGTTCATCGGTCCCCGGTTGGGGCACCCGCTCCTCCGGACATTGATTGTGGACGTGTGTGCCGATGCGCCGTCGGTTCTCGCGGCGAACGGTCATGGTCAGCGTGCGGGACCGAGGCTACGGCCCGATGTACTCCCGTCGTGCTCGGTGTACTCGGTCACGTGCACCCCTCGCTCCGCCGCGAAGTCGCGCATAGCGAGATAGGCGGCCGTCATGTCGGGATCACCATCGACGAAGGCGTCCTGGCTGCGGGCCGTCGTGGGATCCTCGTCCTCATGGCGCATCACCAATGCCTGCTGCTCGGCGACGGCGCGGAACCCGCTGGCCAGCTCGGCGAGCGGAAGTGATTCGTACTTAGTCCCCGACAGCCACTCCTGGGCGTCGCGCGTACCCACGACCGCCGTCGTGGCTCCGATGAGGTCGCGAATCGCGGCCTCGCCCCCGAGCGCCTCGGTCGGGTACAGAAGGGCCTCGGCCATCTGCACTCGATACCGCGGCACGGGCCTTCCAGCCGAGGCGAAGATGTGGTCCGCAAGTCGGATCGAGTCGAGCCCGTTCTTTGGGAGGATCTCAGCGGAGGCCCCGGTGAGGTAGGCGATGTAGGCCCAGTGCATAGCGACGTCGTCCAGGTCGGACATCGATATCGGCCGACCAAGGTACTGGTCGATCACGACGGGCATGGTCCCGAACCAGGCATGACCGCCAGCGACGCTCGCGTCCGAGAGCGGCATGCCAGTCTCCGCAACCCTGGCCGGACCCCACCTGCGGATCAGGCCTTTCCGCACGAGCGCGTGCATGAGCCGGACCCGAATGATGGTCTTGAACCGTTCTGACTCACGATCGAGTGCCGTGGGATGGGTGACCTCAAGGAAGTAGCGCGACGTATCAACGGCGCGGCGCAACGGCTCCTGCTTGAACTGACCGGTGGCCCCGGTCGATTCCGCGGCGTCCTCCTTCATCGTGACAGCGAACAGGGAGAACCCAAAGGCGGCGAGCTTCGCCATCGGTGAGACCGCGCACAGCCGTCGCCGACCGCGCTCACTCGCCTCCCGATCGAACCAGCTCGGCAC
The DNA here is from genome assembly GCF_039541715.1 of Pseudonocardia xishanensis. NCBI lineage: Bacteria > Bacillati > Actinomycetota > Actinomycetes > Pseudonocardiales > Pseudonocardiaceae > Pseudonocardia > Pseudonocardia xishanensis. Next base: position 55,294 of record NZ_BAABGT010000005.1, on the reverse strand, counting down.
ACGGTCGAGATGCTCGGCCAGATCGACGAGCTCCTGCGGCGCGTCGGGTATGGACCGCACGTCACCATCTAGGACCTGCTCGAACATCGCGCGCCCATTCCCGGCTCGCGAGAACAGGTGTGCGACCGCGTCCATGATCTCGTCACCGCGCCACATGTACTCGTCGAGCAAGTGTGTATAGGCGGACTCTTCCCACTCGTCACCGACGTGTACCCACGGGCTGTAGAGGCTCTTCCGAAGGTGTTCCCATCTCCGCTCCTCTCGGTAGCGAGCAGGCGGCGGGCGCAGTTCTGCCCCGACGCCCGGACCTGGCAGGTGCAGGTCCTCGGCGGAGAAACTTGACATCATTCCCACATTCTCAGTGGCCATCGCGTTGAATCTCCTTGCGTTGCGTTGCGTTGCGTTCCGTTCGCGTTGTAGTGACAGCCGACGGCCGACTACAGCGCCGGCCGGTGGTGCTCGGACAGCTGGGCGCGGTGCGCGGTGAACGCGACCGCAGACGCGGCCGAATTACTGCAAACCCCAAGTGTCATCCAGACCAGGGGCAGTCCCTCCTGGAGTGGCCCCCGCGACTCGAGCAGCCGATCGCACCAGCAATCCACGCCTGGGGCGAGGCTTCCCGGCTCGCCGTCGGGCTCGACAATCGCCTGTCGAACCGGGCAGACGTGTCCAGGAGACCCACGGGCCAATCGGTGTCGAGGGCCCCGAGCGGATCGTCGTACGTGCGCAGCTCGGCTTGCGCCGCGCCCGCACCGTCGAAACCGTCGAGGCGGCGCTCATCGGTGCGTCCGACGGCGACCTGTTGTCGCCCAGATGCTCGACGCCGTCGCGATGCTGCTCGAGCGCGACACCGAGGAGGTCCGTACGATGTACCTTCCATCCGTGCGCGACCTGGTCGCTGAGGGCTTCCTGATCCGCTGACTCACCCGATGAGCTGGGCCAGCCTGTCGGCCGCCTGGTAGCCGGCCGGCACGCCCTCGACGATCGCGGCGATCGACCGCGAGTTGTCGACACGCAGCGCCAGGATCGCCTGGTAGTCGGGCGAGTCGTACCACGCTTGCGCCGCGCCGACGCTCGGGAAGGCGATCACGACGACGTCGCCGTCCCAGGTGCCCTCGAGCTCGGTCATCGTGCCGCCGTGGACGAGGATGCGACCGTCGTACGGCGCCAGCGTGGCGTCGACCCTGCCGATGTAGTCGACGACCGCCTCGTTGACGTCGAGCTCGCGGACTTGGGCGATGGCGTAGCCAGGGACCTGCGGGCTCATGGAATCTCCTGTCGTGGTGGTCGATTGATGTCCCTGCGACGCTATGCGAATATGACGCGGCTCACTCTCCGCGATGCGAAGCGGGGTGTCCGCCTGCCGAAGAGCTCCCTCGTTGTGTCTGAGAGGGAAGAACTCCGAAGCGGTCGCGGTATTGCTGGGCGAATCGGCCGAGATGTCCGAAGCCGTAATGAAGGGCGAGGTCGGGCCTTGACCCCGATCCATGGACACGCTCATCCCTGCACCGCAGGGGGAAGCGAGATGGTGTCTGACCATGGCCTGCAAGAACCTACTCCGATGAGTTCCGTCGGCAGGCCGTCGAGCTGTACAAGTCCACTCCGGGTGCGACGGTGAAGGGCATCGCCACCGATCTGGGCGTCGAGCGCACCAAGTTGCGGTAGTGGCTCGACCGGCACGGCACCGGCGTGCGCACCGCCGCGGACCGCAGCACCACTCGCGATCCTCGCTCGGGCCGTGACCGGACACAGATCTCAACGCAGACGCCCGCGCCGGGCCGTGACGAGGGTCCCGAGCAGCGTCTGGCTAGGCTGGAGGCCGAGAACAAGGCGTGGTGGGCGGAGAAGACCAAGCTCAAGACCGAGCGGGAGATCCTGCGCCAGGCGGCCAAGTATTCGCGGGCGAGACGAACTGGTGAGCCGCTTCCAGTCCGTCGCCGACCACACCACACCCACCGCCACCCGCGCCGCCCGGCCGGGTTGGACGGTGAAGCGGCTCTGCGCGCTGCTCGACGTGGCGCGTTCCTCGTTCTACGCCTGGAAGGCCGCCGCACCGGCCCGGGCTGCCCGCACGGCGTCGGACGCCGCGTTGGTCGCCCGGATCCGCACCGTGCACACCGCCGACCGCACGTGCGTCCGCGGATCACCGCCGAGCTCAACGACGGCGCCCCACCCGAACGGCGGGTCAACCACAAGCGAGTCGGGCGGGTCATGCACGAGCACGGCATCAGTCGGCTACCGCCGGCGCCGACGCGTGCGCACCACCATCCCGGCCCAGACCGACACGGCTGTGCCGGATCTGCTGGCACGCGACTTCGCCGGGCCCGCCCGCCCCGAACCGGGTCTACGTCGGCGACATCACCTACCTGCCGCTGGCCGACGGTGGGAACCTGTACCTGGCAACCGTGATCGACTGCTACTCGCGGCGGCTGGCCGGGTGGGCGATCGCCGACCACATGCGCACCCAGCTGGTCGCCGACGCCCTCCACGCCGCGGCGGCAGCCCCGGGGAGCCTGGCCGGGGCGATCTTCCACCCCGACCACGGCTTGGTCGGCGGACTCTATCGATCGTCGCAACACCTCGTCTGATGTCGGAGGTGTTCGATGGCGCGTTGTCAGCAACAGGCGGATCGGGCTCTGCGACCGGCTATGCGCTCGCCGGGCCGGCCGATGCCGGCGCGGCAAGTGGAGCGCGCCTTCTGGCGGCTGATTGCGCAGGGCAAACGCACCGAGGAGGAGGCGGCGCTGGAGATCGGCGTGTCGACGCCCGTCGCAGTGCGCTGGTTTCGTCACGCTGAGTAGCCCGTGTTCACGGAGATGGTGCAGGTCGGCGAGGTGGCCGCCGCCCGCTCGTCGAGCTGGTCCGCACCCATCCCCGCCAGATCGCGGTCGGCCTCGGGTCGCGGATCATCCTCGACTCGTCGTTGTACATCTTCGCCACGTTCTCGCTCACCTACGGCGGTGCGCAGGCCGCGATCTCGAAGAGCTCGATCCTCGACGCGATCGTGACGGCCGCGGTGATCGAGCTCGCGACGATCCCGCTGTTCGGTGCGCTCTCGGACCGGTTCGGCAGGTGTCCGGCCTACATGTTCGGTGCCGCGCTGCTCATGGTCTGGCCGATTGCCTTCTTCGCCTTCTTCGACACCCGGCTCGACCCGCTGGTCTGGTTCGGGATCATCATCGGCATCTCGGTGGGCCACGCGGCGACGTGGGCGCCCCAGGCGAGCATCTTCGCCGAGCTGTTCGACGCGCGGGTCCGCTGCTCCGGCATGTCGATCACCTTCAACCTATCGAGCATTCTCGCGGGCGTGACGCCGCTGGTCGCGGCGTGGCTCCTGGCGCTCGCGGGCGGGCACTGGTGGCCGATCGCGGTCTACCTCGGCGTCATTGGCGCGATCAGCGTGACGTGCACGTACCTCCTGCGGGAGACAACCCGGTCGAGTGTCGCGCTGCGACCGGCCGAGCCGCTGCCCGCCCTCGACCAGGCCGCGCCGCGGACGTCCTGATCCGGATCACGAGCCATCGATCCGGACCTCCTCGACGAGGCCCAGAACGACGAAAGCGAGACGACGATGAAGGCCGCCGACACGACCGCGGCGGAGCTCGCCGCGGGCTCCCCGCTGGACGCAGCGCTGGACAACACGCTGATCCTGGGCCTGTTCCTGCCGCTACAGGAAGGCGCGTGGAGCCCCTCCTCCGCGCCCCGCGAGACCTCTTGGACCTACGAGTACAACGCCCAGTGCGCCGTCGAGGCCGAGCGGTACGGGTTCGACCTGGCCTTCGGCCTCGGGCAGTGGCTCGCCAAGGGCGGCTACGGCGGGCAGACCCACTTCCGGGAGCACGAGCTCGACCCGCTGATCAGCTCCGCTGCGCTGGCCGAGCGGACCAGGAAGCTCCTGCTGATCAGCACCGTGCACGTCCTGTACGGGTGGCACCCGGTGCACCTGGCCAAGTATGGCGCCTGCCTCGACCACATCTCCGGCGGTCGCTGGGGCCTCAACGTCGTGACCGGGTACAAGCAGAGCGAGTACCGCATGTTCGGTCTCGACCCGATCGAGCACGACCTGCGGTACTCGATGGCCGCCGAGTTCACCGGCATGCTGCAGACGCTGTGGGGCAGCGACGACAACGTCACGCTCCAGGGCGTGCACTGGTCGATGACCGACGCCCACGTCTTGCCCAAGCCGCTGCACGGACGTCCGGTGCTGGTCAACGCGGCGAGCTCGCCCGCGGGGTTGGAGTACGCCGCCCAGAACTCCGACCTCGTCTTCATCACCAGCCCTGGCGGCGCTGACCCGCACCGGGCGGTGGAGGCGCTGCCCGCGTACAACGCGAAGATCAAGGCCTTCGCGCGGGCCAAGGGCCGTGAGGTGCGCACGATCATCAACCCGCACGTCATCTGTCGCGAGACCGAGAAGGAGGCCTGGGCCGCCTACCAGGCGATCCTCGACAACGAGGACCCGGTGGCCGCCGAGAACTTCGCCGCGGCCGTCACCGGCGGCGACGGTCGGTCGTGGCGCGGGCACAGCCGCGAGCAGTGGGTGGTCGGCGGCAACGTGCACCTCGTCGGCACCCCTGAGCAGATCGTCGAGTGGTTCGTCCGGCTGCACGAGGCCGGGTGCGACGGCGTGCAGGTCAACTTCTTTGACTACCTGCCCGACCTGCGGCGGTTCGGCGAGCAGGTCGTGCCGCTGATGGTCGAGGCGGGTCTGCGCGAGGCGGCCTCGTGAGCGCGGACGACGCTCCTCTCGAAGGCTTGCGCGTCCTGGAATTTGGGCAGGTCGCGGTGGGTCCGTTCGCGGGCTCGCTGCTAGCAGACCTGGGCGCCGATGTCGTGAAGGTGGAACGCGCGGGGGAGGGCGACGGGCTGCGGCAGTGGCCGCCGTTCGTCGGCGACCCGGACCGTCCGGACCGGTTCAGCGTCAGTTTCGCGACGCTCAACCGGAACAAGCGCGGCATCGCACTCGACTTGAAGTCGGACGACGGCCGGCAGGCGGCGCTGGAGCTGGTCCGCCACGCCGACGTCGTGCTGGAGAACTTCCGGCCCGGGGTCCTCGACCGGCTCGGGCTCGCCTACGCCGATGCGCAGGAGGCGAACCCGACGATCGTCTACTGCTCGGTGTCCGGGTACGGGCACGTCGGGCCGTACGCGCAGAAGGGCGCGTTCGACGTCACCGTGCAGGCGGCGTCCGGGGATGATGAGCGTGACCGGCGAGCCGGACGGCGAGCCGGTGAAGTGCGGGGTGCCGGTCGGCGACTTCGTGACCGGCCTGTACGCGGCGTACGCGATCCTCGCGGCGGTCCGGCGGGCCACCCGGACCGGGCAGGGTGCGCGGATCGACTGCTCGATGTTGGGCTCGCTGCTTGGCGTGTCGGCCCTGCAGACCGGCGAGTACTTCGGCACCGGACGGGATCCTCGCAGGCTGGGCTCCGCGCACCCGCGCAACGCGCCCTACCGGGGCCTTCCGCGCCGCCGACAAGAGCTTCGTCGTCGCGGCGGGCAACCACGACTTGTGGCGCCGGTTCTGCGGCGTGGTCGAGATGCCGGGGCTGGTGGACGACCCGCGCTTCCGCACCCAGGACCTGCGGGCCCGCAACCAGGACCTGCTCACCGACGTCCTCGCCCAGCCGCTCCTGCGGCGCGCCGCCGCGGCGTGGCTCGCCGAGCTCGAAGCGGCGGGCGTGCCGTGCGCGCCGATCAACACGTTCTCCGAGATCCTGAATGATCCGCACGTCGCCGAGATGGGGCTGGTCGGGTCGATCCCGCTGCCGAACGGAGCGACGGTGGACGCGGTGCCGTTTCCCGTCGCGATCTCCGGCCACCAGGCCGAGCTGGGCAGACCGCCGCTGCTCGGCGAACACGACGACGAGGTGGCGGAGGAGTGGCTGCATGGCACCCGTGAGCGCTGAGGCCCCGCAGACCGGCGGTCCGGTCCGCGTCGACCGGTTCGGCGACGACACGATCCTCGCCACGCTGGACCGTCCCGCGTCGCGCAACGCGTTGACGGCCGAGGCCGTCGACGGGCTGACCGCCGTCGTCGACGACGCCCGTCGCGACGCGTGCGCGGGCGCTCGTGCTACGCGCCGAGGGGCCGCACTTCTGCGCGGGCTTCGACATGACCGGCGCGCTCGGTCACGGTCAGGGGGAGCTGCTGCTGCGGATGGTGCGGATCGAGCAGCTGCTCCAGCGCCTGCGCCGGGCCCCGTTCCTCACCGTGGCCTGCGTCAACGGCAAGGGCGTCGGCGCGGGCGCGGACCTGGTCGCGGCCTGCACGCACCGGATCGTCGAGCAGGCGACGACCCTGCGCTTCCCCGGCCTGCGGTTCGGCGTCTGCCTCGGCACACGGCACCTGGCCGCGCTCGTCGGCGTGGCGCAGGCTCGCGCGGTCCTGCTGAACGCGCACGAGGTCGACGCGGACGAGGCCGCGCGCATCGGGCTCGCCGCGGCGGTCGTCGACCGCGACCGGCAGCTGGCTGTGGCGCGGGAGCTCGTCGACGCGACGCGCCACCTCGACACGACCTCGCTGGCTGCGGCGCTCGCGCTGCTGGACACCGGCTCCGACGAGGCCGACGCGGCAGACATGGCCGCCCTCGTCGGGTCGGTCGCCCGGCCCGGACTGGTCGAGCGGCTCGGCCGGTACCTCGACCGCCCTCCGGCCCGCCGCTGATCGGCGGCCCGGTGCGCCACCTCCGCCCGCTCCGACATCAGGAGAGACGCCTGTCGCGCTAGGCGAAACACCTCCAGTACGATCCTGTCAGGCGCGATCGGTATGCGCGCGGGGATCGTGGCCGGGAGGGATGTCAGGGGCATGACGATCGAGAAAGACGACCTCAAGGAGGGCGCCCCGGAGCGCTCCGGGCTGCGCAGCGTCTCGCGCGCCCTGCGGGCGCTCATGCTCTTCCGCGAGGAACCAGAGCTCGGCGTCCGAGAGATCGCCCGACAGCTCGATCTGAATCCGGCAGTGGCGTACCGACTGGTCACGACGCTGACCTTGTACGGCTTCCTGGAGCAGCTGCCCGTGCAGCAGACCTACACGCTCGGCCACAGTGTGGGCGAGCTGGCCGAAGTGTTCCACCGCTCCCGCGGGTTCAGCCAGAAGGCGCTGACTCTGATGGGGCGCCTGCACAATAGCACGCGGGAGACCATCGGGCTGCACATGCTGCACGAAGGCCTGCGGCTGTGCGTGCTGACCTTGGAGTCGCCGCAGCCGTTGCGGATGGTGCTGCCGCTCGGCTCGTTTATGTCGGTCACGAACGGAGCCACCGATCTGGTCCTGTACTCGTTCGGCACGGAGGAGCAGCGGGCCCGGGTGCACCACCGGTTGACGGAGCCGCAGTGGCGGGCCGACACGGAGGTCGCTCGGTCCGACGGGGAGCCGCCGACCGACGCGGAGGCGCAGCTGGTCGTCCGGCGCGGGTGGGCCGCGAGCTACGGAGCCCGCACCCTGGGCTCCGCCGCGATCGCCGCACCCGTCCGGTTGTCGCACGGCCTCTACGCCCTGAGCCTCCTCGGACCCGCCGAGCGCGTGCGCGCGATGGGGGAGCGGGCGATCGTTGACCAGGTGCTCGAGGTCGCGGCCGCGATGGAGACCGAGCTGGAGGGGCTGCGCCCGACGATCGTGCCGGACAACACCGTCTTCTGACCACGGCCGCGCACACACCGGAGGGGTGTGCGGCCGTCAGGCCGGGTAGGCCGCGAACGGCGAGGTCACCTTGATGGTGCCCGCCGCCGGGTCGCGCTCGATGACCGCCATCTGCGACACCATGTTGCGGTCGGGGTTCTGGAAGCCGAGCTCGCCCGCCATGCCATCCGAGGGCAGGTGTACCTCGGCCAGCGCCTTGCCGAACGAGTCGCGGTCGCACTTCGGGGCGCAGGCCTGCACGGCGGCGTCGAGGCTGCGGCCCAGCTCGTAGCCCAGCACGGCGTAGCTGTCGTCGAGCGAGTCCTTCAGGTTGCCGACGCCCGCGCTGTCGAGCGCCTGCTGGATCGTCGCGGCGGCGGGGACCCCGCTCACCGAGAGCGGCAGCGTGGAGCACACCGAATACATCGGCGTGCTCGCCAGCGCGAGCGTCGCGCTGGAGCAGCCGTTGGAGATCCAGACCGTCGGCGTGGTCGGTGCCTTCAGCTTGAGCACGTCGAACATCGTCTTGGCGACCGACACCGTGGCCGAGTTGACGACCAGCACGTCCGGGTTCGCCGCTAGTGCGGCCTCGGTCTCGTTCGAGATCGAGGTGGCCGACAGCGGGAAGAACCCCGACGACACCACTGAGAGGCCTGCGGCCTCGGCGCCCTTGCGGTAGATGTCGGTCGCGCTGCGCGGCGCGGGCGTGTCGAGGGTGAGGATCGAGACCTTCTTGCCCGGGAACGTCTCGGCGGTGAAGGCGGCCGCGGCCCGGCCCGCGGTCGGGTAGTTCGCCGCCGCCCGGTAGTAGTTCGCCGCCTCGCGCGTGCTGACGCTCGGCGTCGAGATCGAAGGCAGCTTCAGCGGGTCGACGAGCGGGACCGTCGCCTCCATCTGCGCGCTGCTGCCCATCCCGACGACGGCGAGCACGCTCTTGTCGGCCGCGGCGTCGCGGGTCAGCGAGACGGCCCGGGAGACGTCGCCCAGCGCGTCCTGCGGCGAGATCGTGACGTCCGTGCCGTTCACCCCGCCCTTCTTGTCGAGCTGGGTGAAGTATGCCTGCACGGCTTGGACGGGGATGCCCTGCAGGGCCAGCGGCCCGGTGAAGTTCGTGATGGCCCGGATGGTGAGGTCGGCCGAACCGGACCCTCCCCCACCCCCGGGCGTCGCGCTGGACCCGCAGGCAGCCAGGGTGACAGCGGCCAGGCAGGCCACCGCGGGCCACCACCGTCTCGACGCGCGACCGATCATGGGTCTTCCTCTCTCGGGGGACGGGCGGGGCGGCCGGCAGGTGCCGGTCACCGGGCCTGGGCGGCGACGCCGCCCAGATAGACGGATCGCACGCGGTCGTCGGCGAGGACCTCGGCTGTCGTGCCCTCGGCGAGGACGCGTCCGCGGTCCAGCACGACAATGTGCGAGCAGAGACCGCGGATGAACTCGACGTCGTGCTCGATCACGACGACGAGCGCTCCGCGGCAGCGGTCGTCGAACGCCGTGCGCACGAACTCCGACAACTGCGCCTTCTCGGGCCGGGTCAGTCCGGACGCGACCTCGTCGAGGACGAGGACCTGGGGCGCGCGGACCAGGCAGCGCGCCACCTCGACGAACTTGCGTTCGAGGTTCGTCAGCTCCGCCGCGGGCGTGTCCGCCCGGTCGGCGAGGCCCAGCTCGTCGAGCACGCCGACGGCGCGGTCGCGGTAGCCGCGTTCGATCCGCCGGGACCGGCGCGACCCGCTGATCGTGCGCAGCAGCGAGATGCGCTCGTCGGCTGGCAGGCCGAGCGCGACGTTCTCCCACGCGGTCAGCTCCGGGACGACCGCGGCGTGCTGGAAGGTGCGGGCCACGGCCATGCGGCCGAAGGCGTGCGCGCCGAGGCGGCGCGTGTCCCGGCCGAGCACGACGACCTCGCCGGCGTCGGGCCGGTAGACGCCGGTCGCGACATTGCACAGCGAAGTCTTGCCGGAGCCGTTCGGGCCGATCAGTCCGGTCAGCCGGGCGCCGGGCAGGTCCAGCGTGACGCCTTCGAGCACCACCTGGCCGCCGAACCGCAGCTGGACGTCGCGGAAGGAGATGCCGGGTGCGAGCGGCTCGGAGGGACTGTTCACGGGGGCTCCTGACATCGCCGTCACGCCGACCGGGAGGGGTGCGGGGCTGTCGCGTCGACCGGTGCGGCGCCGATCAGCACCGCTTCCAGGGCTGTCGCGTCGAGCAGCTCGGCGGCGGGGCCCTGCACGGCCGTCCCGTCGCCGCGCAGCAGGCACACCGAGCCCGCGAGGCTGCCGAGGACTGACGCGTCCTGCTCGCCGACGACGACGGTGAGCCCGTCGGCCGATAGCGTGTGGATCACGTCGACGAGCTCCTCGACCTTGCGCGGGGACAGGCCGAGGGTGAGCTCGTCGATCACGAGCAGACGCGGGTCCATGACCATCGCCGAGGCGATCGCGAGCATCTGCCGCTCACCGCCGCTGAGCAGTCCCGCCTGCTTGTCCAGCAGCGGCGCGAGCTCGGCGAACCGGTCGAGTGCGCGCTCCGTCGCGGTGGCCGTCGAGCGGCGGTCGGACCGCACTCCCAGCAGCAGGTTGGCCCGCACCGACAGCGACGGGACGATCTTGTCGCGCTCGGGGACGAACGCCACGCCGGCGCGGGCGCGGCGGTCGGCGGGCAGCGGGCGCAGGTCGACGCCGTCGAGCTCCATCCGGGTGGCCCGCACGTCGACCGTCTCGGCTGCGGTGAAGCCCGCCAGCGCGCGCAGCAGCGAGGTCTTACCCGACCCGGCCGGGCCGGTGATCCCGACGATCTCGCCCGGCGCGACCCGCAGGTCGATCCCGTGCAGGACGCCCACGGCGCCGTAGGAGACGGACAGGTCGCGGACCGTCAGTAGCGCCGGTCCGCCCGTCTCGGCTGTCGGGTCCGGCGTCGGGTCCGGAGGGACGGGCGTCGGGTGGGCGCGCGGGGCCGCGGCGGACCGCGTGCGCCGCAGCCGTTCGGCGAGGAACGCCAGGCCGCGCGGCTCCATCAGAAGCGTCGCGATGAGCAGTGCGCCGAACGCCGTCGAGCCAAGGTTCGAGCCGTACTGCGTGGCCGTCGGGCTCCCGCCGAGCAGGTCGAACGCGAGCCCGGCCAGTGCGGCGGGCAGCAGCACGTAGACGAGCGAGCCCGCGAGCGGTCCCCAGAGGCTGGCCGTGCCTCCGACGATGACGATCGTGAGGTACTCGATGCTCATGTTGACGTCGTAGTACTGGTACTCGATGAACCCGATCCAGTACGCGGACAGGGCCGCGGCCAGCGCCATCAGCGCCGAGGTGAACATGAAGCTCGCGAGCAGCACGCGCCCGTGCCGCACGCCGAGCGTGGCGGCGAGGTGGCGGCTCGTCCGGTCGGCCTGCCAGTCGCGGCCCACCTGGGAGCGCGGCAGCACGACCGTGAGGTAGACGTTGGCGACGAGCAGCAGGCCGAGCGCGGCCAGCATGAACTGCGGCGAGTTGACCGCGACGCCGAAGACCTCGTCGGCGGTCACCGTCAGGCCGTACGACTGGCCGATCGCGTCGCCGACCCTGGCGGCGAGGTAGACGACGATGTAGACGGCCGCGAGCGTCGTGACCAGCGTGTACAGGGTGCTCCAGCGCAGCGCGGGCAGCGACATGAGTAGGCCGATCAGCGCGCCCCCCGCCGCGCTGACCGCCAGCACGACGAGGATCGGCAGGCCGAGCACCGTCGAGCAGTACGCCGCGCCCACCCCGCCCGCGAGCGCGACCGGCGCGCTCGCGAGGGAGACGATCCCGGTGAGCCGGGCGAGCAGCGCCAGTGGATAGGCGACAGTCGCCGCGAGGAGCAGCGTGATGGCCGAGTTCCAGAGGCTCGGCGCGGGCACCGCGCAGACGATCGCGACCACCACCGCGACGACGGGCACAGCGCGCGGGACGGCCACGTCGGGCCACTTCGCGGTCAGGACCGCCGGGACGTGCTTCACCATGGGTAGTACCCTCTCAGGCGGCGGTGTCGGGGAACGGGGGACGGGCGTGCCCGTCAGACGCGGAGGGCCTCGCGGCTGCCGAGCAGTCCGGTCGGCCGCACGACGAGGACCCCGACCGCGAGCGCGAACGCGACGGCGCCGAACGCGTCGCCGAGGCCCGCGCGAGTAAGCACGGCCTGTACGATCCCGAGCAGCGAGCCCGCGATCATCGAGCCGGGCACGCTGTCGAGGCCGCCGATGATCGCCGCGGGGAACGCGGCGAACCCGACGAGCACGACACCGAAGCCGACGCTGGCCGTCGAGCCGTACGCGACCCCGGCCACCCCGGCCAGCAGGCCGCCGAGTAGCCATGCGGCGACGTGGAAGCGGGCCGTTGGGATGCCGCGGGCGTCGGCCACGACGGCGTGGGTGGCGGCGGCGGTGAACCGCGCGCCGAGCCTGCGCGCCGAGACGACCAGCGCCGCCGCCCCGCAGCAGACCACCATCACCGCGAAGGTCACGAGGCCGGTGCCCTGCACCTGGGCGCCCCCGCCGACGTCGACCAGGCTGGGCGTCCACGGCGTCGCGACCGTGTAGTTGTTGCCCAGCCAGATCACGCCGAGCAGGCCCTCGATCAGAATCCCGAACGCCAAGGTGCTCACGATCGCCACCCAGTGCGCCTGCCGGACCATCCGCGCAGGCACCAACCGGTAGAACACCGCTGCGACCACCCCGACGGCCAGCACGGCCAGCGGCGCCGCCACGGCGAACGGCAGCCCCGCGTCGGTGAGGGCGTAGAGCAGGTAGGCGGCGAGCGCGATCATTGCGCCGATCGCGAAGTTGAACAGCCGCGTCGTCCGGTACATCAGGACGATCGACGCGGCCGCGATCGCGTACACCGCGCCGCTGGTGACCCCCTGGACGACGAGCTGCCACACGTCGCTCACCGCAGCCCGACCTCCTCGAGCAGCGGCATCACCCGGGCCCCGAACCGCTCGAGGTCCGGCAGGTAGTCGAAGAAGTTGATCTGCACGCCGTCGACGCCGCACTTGGACAGCCGCAGGAGCTGCTCGACGACCTGCTCGGGGTCGCCGACGACCGTGAGGTTGCCGCCCACGGTCAGCTTCTCCATCGTCCGCGTGTCGATCACACCGGAGCTCGACTTCCACGACGAGTGGTCGCCACCGGTGAGGATGGCCGTGGTGCCCTCGACCGCGCCGACGTCGGGGTTGTCGACGATCTCGCGGTAGGCCGCCTGCGCCTCGGCCGCGGTGTCGCGGCAGATGACGTGCGGGTTGATCACGATCCGCAGCCGGGGCCGGTCGGTCGCCGTGCGCCGGTGGATGCCCGCGATGTACTCGGGCAGCGCGTCGACGACCTCGTCGAGCGGGGCGTCGAGCCCGACCGGGCTGGTGATGAACAGCATGTCCGAGTGGCGGGCCGCGAAGTCGAGCCCGGGACCCGACGAGCCCGCGTTGACGATCATGGGCCGCCCGCGGGCGGGCTTCGGCGTCACGAAGGCGTCCTTCGCCGTCCAGTGCCCGTCGAGGTCGACGTTCTCGGGCGAGCGCCAGAGCAGCTTCATCGCTTCGATGAACTCGTCCGCGAGCGCGTAGCGCTCGTCGTGCGGGATCGGGTCGAGCCCGAACATCCCGTACTCGAACGGCTTGTAGCCGGTCACGACGTTGAGCCCGAACCGGCCGCCGCTGACATGGTCGACGGTCGCGCACAGCTTCGCGAGCAGCGTGGGGTGCCAGCCGTAGAGGACGTGCGTGGTGGAGATGAGGCCGATCCGCTCGGTGGCCGCGGCCAGCGCCCCGGCCACGACCAGCGGGTCGAGGTGCTGCTCGTGGTAGCGCGACGTGCCGCCCCAGCCGCCGCTGCGGTGCCACTGCCCGAGGCCGAAGACGAAGTCGAAGCCGATCTCCTCGGCCATCCGGACACACTTGAGGTTGTAGTCGAAGGACCAGTCCGTGCCACGCGGGGCGAGCGACGGGCTCCACGCGCCGTTCTGCAGCGGGATGAACAGACCGAGCATCAGCGGGCTCGTCCAGGGGACGAACTCGGTCGGAGCGGTGTCGTTGGCAGTCATCCCGACTCTCTTCCTCGTCGAAGAACGCTTCCTGCAGGCACCGGGGTGCCCGGACCACACGTCCGCCCGCGGTCGGCTGGACGGGTCGCCCGGTGGGCGCGAGTGCGGTCGGGGAGTGCGGTGAAAAAGGTAACGGTGTAGCGGCCAGCGGTCAACAAGCCGCTCGGACCCGTTTCGCCGACGCGGACGCTGAGGCCGGGGGGTTCGGGCCGTCCGGCGCACGGTTCGTTTGTGCCGTCAACGGGGGGTGCGCAACGCCGGTCGACGCCGGGTTCGGCTCCGGGTTGCCCGCATCGAACCGTGACGAGGGAGCGGGCGGAGTCGGAATGCGCGGCGGTCTTGACACGGCCCGACGGTGCCCCGCAACCTATTGAACGCAACAGACGTTCACTGAACGAAACGATCGGCCGATGAGGACCTCGTACTGCGGTCCCGGGCCGAGTCCCGGCTCGCGCACCCGCCCCCCGCGGACGCCGCTGCGAGCACCCACAGGAGAGGACCGTCATGTCCGTAGTGGATGCCCCGGAGGAGCAGGACCTCGATCTCTTCCGGGCGGCGTGCGTCGACTTCGCCGCCCGGGTCGTCGCGCCCGCCGTCGAGGAGGCGGAGGCCACCGGTCGCTTCCCGCGGCACGTCCTGCGCGCGGCAGGTGAGGCGGGCCTGCTCGGCGTCTCGCTGCCCGTCGAGCTCGGCGGACAGGGCGCGCCGTTCCGCTACCATTGCGTCGTCGCGGAGGAGATGGGGCGGGTCTGCCCCGGGATCGGGGCCGGGCTGAGCGGCCCCTGCCTCGGCATCCTCGCCGCGCACGGCAGCCCCGAGCAGCACGAGCGCTGGCTGCGGCCCGCGGTGGCGGGCGAACTGCTCGGCGCGATCGCGCTCACCGACCCCGACGGCGGCTCCGACCTGCTCGCGATGCGCGGCTCGGCCACCCGCGTCGACGACGGCTGGCACATCCGCGCGAGCAAGATGTACATCACCGGCGGCCCGATCAGCGACTTCATGATCGTCCTCGTCTACACCGACCGGCAGGCGGGCGCGCGCGGCATGAGCGCGTTCGTGGTCGACAGCAGCACGCCGGGCGTCGAGATCCGCGAGCTCGACAAGCTCGGGCACCGCTCGATCGAGACCGGCGCGGTGTTCCTCGACTGCGTCGTCCCGCCGGACGCGATCGTGGGTCGCGAGGGCGACGGCATGCGCTGCATCGGCACCTTCCTCGAACGCGGCAGGCTCCTGCACGCCGCCCGCAGCCTGGGCGTCGCGCGCGCGGCATACGACGCCGCGGTCCTCCACGCCCAGCAGCGGCAGGCCTTCGGCGGTCCGCTGACCAGCCACCAGTCCATGGCGTTCCGGCTCGCCCGCATGCTCACCGACGTCCGCACCGCCCGCCTGCACCTCGAGGACGCCTGCGCCGTCGTCGAGCGGGGTGGGGGCACGGACGCCACGGTCGCGGCGTCGATGGCGAAGATGATCGCCGCCGAGGTGTCGGTGGAGGTGTCGCTGGCGGCGATGCACGTCCTCGGCGGCCAGGGCTACATGTCCGAGAGCCCCGTCCAGCGCTACGTTCGCGACGCCCTGCTCTACCCCATCAGCGAGGGCACGACGGAGATCCAGCTGCGCACGATCGCCAAGTACGGCGGCGTGCACGCGGCGGCCCGCAACTGAGGGGCGCGCCGAACCGATGCCCGACCCCGACCCGCCGATCCACCGTCTCGAGGAGCAGCCACCCGTGAACGACGTCGTCCTGCCCCTCGAGGGGGTGCGTGTCGTGGAGGTCGCGCAGGTGCTCGCGGCCCCCTACGTCGCGAGCCTGCTCGGCGACCTCGGCGCCGACGTGGTCAAGGTCGAACGCCCCGAAGGCGACCTCATCCGGCCCACGGACGCGCTGCTGCGGGCGGGCGGGAGCGCCTACTTCGCCTCCGCGAACCGCAACAAGCGCTACCTCACCGTGGACCTCAAGGATCCCGTCGACCGGCGGCGGCTCAACCGCGAGATCGCCGAGTGCGACGTGCTGGTCACCAATGGGCGGCCGGGGGCGGTGCACCGCGCGGGCCTCGACTACGAGGCGGTGCGGGCGCTGCGCCCCGACGTCGTCTACTGCCTGGTGACGGCGTTCGGCGAGTCGGGACCGCGCTGCGAGGAGCCCGGCATGGACCTCACGGCGCAGGCGCTCGCCGGGCTGATGGGCACCACCGGCGAGCCGGACGGCCCGCCCGCCAAGACGTCGTCGCCGGTCGGGGACTACTCGGCGGCGCTGTTTGCCGTGCAGGGCGTGCTCGCCGCCTTGTACCGGCGCACCCGGACCGGGCAGGGCGCGAAGGTCGGGGTGAACCTGCTCGACGCGTCGCTGGCGATGCTCGGCAACTACGTGCCGCAGGTGAGCGTCACGGGGGTTGACCTCGCCCGGGTCGGCAGCGGGCACCAGCAGCTGGTGCCCTACCAGGCGTTCCCGGACGCGCACGGCGAGTACTTCGTGGTCGCCTGCCTGACCCAGAAGTTCTGGGAGCTGCTGTGCACCGCGATCGACCGGCCCGAGTGGCGCCGCGACACGCGGTTCCTGACGAACACCGACCGCCGCAACCACCGGGCGCTGCTCGTCGGCGAGCTGACGGCGCTGTTCGCAACCCGCCCCCGGGCGGAGTGGATCGCGCTGCTCGGCGCGCGGGGCGTCCCGACGTGCGAGGTCAACAGCCTCACCCAGGCGCTGGAGGACCCCCAGGTGCGCCACAACGGGATCGTCGTGCAGACCCCGCCCGACGACGTCCACGGCGTCTACCGGTTCATCGGCAACCCCCTGCTGCTCGACGACGAGCGGCTCCCGGTGCGCAGCACCGCGCAACCCCTCGCGCCCCTGCCGCGCTCCGCGCTGCAGACCGGCGCGGGCTGACCTCGGAACGGAGAGCGAATGAAGATCGACGCCACGATCCGGAGCTCCCTCACGGACGTCGCCGCGGACGTGCGCGCGTGCGAGGAGACGGGCCTGGACGGCGCGTGGAACACGGAGGGCGGCAGCGACTGCTTCGTCTCGCTCGCGCTCGCCTGCGAGCACTCCATCCGGATCGAGCTGGGCCCGGCCGTCGCGATCGCGTTCGCGCGCACGCCGATGACCATCGCCTACGCCGCGTGGGACCTGCAGCGCTACTCGGGCGGCCGGTTCGTCCTCGGGCTGGGCAGCCAGGTGCGCGGGCACGTGACCCGGCGCTTCTCGATGCCGTGGTCGCACCCGGCCGAGCGGATGCGCGAGTTCGTCGTCGCGCTGCGGCGCATCTGGACGGCGTGGGAGTCCGGCGGCCCGCTGGAGCACCGGGGCCGGTTCTACGAGCACACGCTCATGACCCCCGCCTTCTCCCCGCCGCCCAACCCGTACGACCCGCCGCCGGTGTTCCTCGCCGCGGTCGGCCCGCGGATGGTGCGCGTCGCGGCCGAGGTGGCCGACGGCCTGTTCGTGCACCCGTTCTGCACCGAGCGCTACCTGCGCGAGGTCGTGTTGCCCGGGGTGGCGGCGGCCCGTCCGGCGGACGCGCCGCCGCTGCAGATCGCCCTGTCGCCGTTCGTGGCGTCGACGGAGGCCGAGGTCGAGGCCGTGCGGCGCAAGATCGCCTTCTACGGGTCGACGCCCGCCTACCGCGGGGTGCTGGAGCTGCACGGGCGCGGCGAGCTACAGGGTCTGCTCGCCGCGCTGGCCAAGGACGGCCGGTGGGACGAGATGGCACGCCACGTCGACGACGAGACGGTGCGGGACATGTGCGCCCTCGGCACGCCGACGGAGATCGCCGCGACGCTGCGGGCCCGGTTCGGCGACGTCGCGAGCCGGATCCGGCTGCACCGCCCGGAGGAGGCGAACCGGCCAGAGGACCTGGCCGAGCTCGTCGCAGCGCTGCGCGAGCACGGGGCCGCCCCGGTGGGTGGACGGTCGTGAGCGCGCCCGCGCCGACGGCGCGCCCGGCCCCGTCCGAGGCCCTGAGCGATGTCGGGATGCTGGTGTCGACCACCGGCGACCCGGCGGCCGACCGGCGCCTGGCGGAGGTCGTGCGCCTGCTCGTCGACGGCCTGACCGGCGTCCAGGCCGCCGGTGCCGCCTGTGGTCTCGACCGGTGTCGGGTCGCCGTCGTCTGCGTCGCGGTGGCGGGCGGCGCGATCGCCCCCGGCCTTGCGGAGCAGGTGGCGCGGCTCGCCCCCGGGACGATGGTGTTCCTGGTCGCCGTCGGCGCGTGGCCCGCCGAGGTCGGGACGGCTGACCGGGTGTTGCGACCGGTGCTGGCGCGGCTGGGTGCGTGGTGCCCGGCTCCGACGCTGCACCTGGACGTGCCCGCGCCGCGCGCCATCGCGGACTACGCGCGCTACTGGCGACCAGTCGCCGGGGGTGTGCTGCGTGCCTGAGGCGTGCGACGACGAGCCGGCCCTGGATCCCCGCCCGGCTGCGAGCTGCGTTCGGCGCGTTCCCCAGCGGCGTCGTCGCGGTCTGCGCCGAGGTCGACGGGGCACCGGTCGGGATGGCCGTCAGCTCGTTCGTGCCGGTGTCGCTGGAGCCCGCACTGGTGGCGTTCTGCGTGCAGCACTTGTCGACGACGTGGCTGCGGCTGCGGAGGCTGCCGCGCCTGGGGATCAGCGTGCTGGGGGAGCGGCACGAGACCGCGGCCTGCCGGTTGGCCTCCCGCACCGAGGACCGCTTCGCGGGTCTGGACCTGACCCGCCACCTCGCCGGTGACCTGCGCGTGGACGGGTGCTCGACGTACCTGTCGTGCGTGCTGGAGCGTGAGGTGGCCGCGGGGCGACCACGACATCGCACTGCTGCGGATCCACGGGCTGCACACCGCGGCCGTCGAGCCGCTGGTCTTCCACGCCAGCCGCTTCCGCTCGCTGGCCACCACGACCGACTGAGCCCCCGCCGACCGGGCCCCAGCCGACCGGGCACGACCCGACCTGGGCACACGACGACCGACTGGGCACGACCGACTGAGCACGAGAGGCGTTCGTCATGGCGAGGACCGGCGCGGCGGAGCACAGCCAGGAGTACGACGCCATCGTGGTGGGTGCAGGCTGGGCGGGCATGTACGTCCTGCACCGGATGAACCGGCTCGGGCTGCGGACGGTCGTCCTCGAGCGCGGCGACGACGTCGGCGGCACCTGGTACTGGAACGGCTACCCGGGCGCCCGGTGCGACGTGCCGAGCCTCGTCTACTCTTACTCGTTCGACGACGCCTTGCAGCAGGAGTGGACCTGGAGCGAGCGCTACGCGCGCCAGCCGGAGATCGAGCGGTACGCGCAGCACGTCGCCGACCGGTTCGACCTGCGCAGACACATCGTGTTCGGCACGACGGTCGTGTCCGCGGTGTACGACGAGGCGACCCGGACCTGGACCACCACGACCAGCGCGGGGGTCGAGTACCGCTCCGGCACCGTCGTCATGGCGACCGGGGCGTTCTCCACGCCCGTGCTGCCCGACCTGCCCGGCCTGGAGTCGTTCGAGGGGACCGTCGTGCACACGGCGCAGTGGCCCCGAGCAGGGCTGGACGTGGACGGGAAGCGGGCCGCCGTGGTCGGCACGGGGTCCAGCGGGATGCAGGCGGCGACCGCGCTGGCGCGGTCGGACGTCGCCGAGCTGCACGTCGTGCAGCGGACGCCGAACTTCTCGGTGCCGCTCGGGAACGGACGCATCGACGAGGCGGAGGTCGCCGCGCACAAGCGCCGCTACGCCGAGCACCGCGCCGCCTTCCGGCGACACGGGACGATCTTCGAGCCCATCCTCGACCCGACATCCACCGCCGACCTCGACGACGTGGCGTTCGAGGCGCGGTTCCGCGAGGCCGTGCACGTGCGCGGCGGCCTGGAGATCCTGCGGATGTTCCCCGACCTGCTGCTCGACGCGGCCGGGAACGAGCGGATCGCGGAGCGGCTGCGCGCGGAGATCGCGCGCCGGGTGCGCGACCCCGAGGTCGCCGCGGCGCTCACGCCCCGCGGGTACGCGCTCGGCAGCCGCCGCATCGTGGTCGAGGACGGCTACTACGAGATCTTCGACCGGCCGAACGTGCGGCTCGTCGACGTCCGGCGGACGCCCGTGGAGGTGACCCGGGACGGGATGCGGACCAGCGCGGGCACGGTCGGGCTCGACGTGGTCGTCGCGGCCACGGGGTTCGACAGCGGGTCCGGGGCACTGCGGCGGATCGAGGTCGTCGGACGCGACGGCGTCACGCTGGCGCAGCGGTGGGCGGCCGGACCGCGGACGTACCTCGGCCTGACGGTGCACGGCTTCCCGAACCTCTTCGTGCTCGCGGGCCCCGGGAGCCCGTCGATCCGCTCGCAGATGATGGACTCGATCGAGCAGCACGTGGAGTGGCTGGTCGAGCTGCTCGCCCACATGCGCGAGCGCGAACTGCACGTCGTGGAGTGCGGCCGCGCGGCAGAGGACGCCTGGACCGACGCCGTCGCCGAAGCCGCGGCCGCCACGCTGCTCGTAAGGGACGAGACCCAGTACGTCGGGGCCAACGTCCCCGGCAAGCCCCGCGTATACGCCGCCTACGTGGGCGGGACCCCGCGCTACCGCGCGATCTGCGATGCGGTCGCGGCCGGTGGGTACCCCGGACTTCGGTTCAGCGGCGCGAGTGGCGAGCGCACGTCTGCGCGGAACGTGGCTCCCGTTCTCGAAGAGCTGCGGACGCCATCGAGCGTCGGCGTCATCTGACCGCCGTGACCCGTGAGCGGAGCCGGATCCTGGTCGCGAGCAGAAGCAAGAGCATCGACGCGCAGCGCTCGGCCACGCTCCCGCAACACGACGGCGCCGACGGGATACGTACGCACCCCTCACGACGTTCGTCAGTGCCTCAGTGCCGGGGCAGTGCTGTTCCCGCGGCCCGCCCAGCAGGACGTCCCGGTGGCACATTTCTCGCCAGAGCTGCACGATCGACCGTGCTCCCACCGCAGCCGCGCGAGGCACCTGCAGAGGCTGTGGTCGTTCCACGCCCGCCGACGTGGCCGCCAGCGCCGGCCCGGGCCGCCGGTGCACGACGACCTTGTGCGCCGCGAGTTCACCGCCGCCCAGCCGAATCAGGTGTGGCTGACCGACATCACAGAGCAATCCCACCGCCGAGGGCAAGCAGCCGGCTGACCCGCCGCACGGCTGCGGCGCGAGCAGGTCTCGCGCCGCGGCCCCGGCGCGTCCGCTCGTCCACCTCGTGAGGAGTCACGTGTTCAACGTCCTGGGCGACCTCAACTGGTTCGCCGTCATCGTGTCGACCCTCGTCTTCGCCGTGCTCGGCGGCCTCTACTTCTCCTTCCTCGTCGCGAAGCCGTACGCGATCGTGCTGGGCAACGAGGAGAGGGAACTGCCCAAACCCGGGCCCATCTTCATCGTCGGACCGCTCGTGGCGAGCCTGGTC
Source organism: Pseudonocardia xishanensis (assembly GCF_039541715.1). NCBI lineage: Bacteria > Bacillati > Actinomycetota > Actinomycetes > Pseudonocardiales > Pseudonocardiaceae > Pseudonocardia > Pseudonocardia xishanensis. The sequence continues at coordinate 34,256 of NZ_BAABGT010000005.1, read as the reverse complement.
GTGGTCGTCACCAGCGCCGTCCTGCTCCGCCCGCTGTCGGTCGAGTCGATCGGGGACGGCATTGGGATCGAACGGGAGATCCTGCCTGTCTGCGCCAGGTACGGAATGGGAGTGCTCACCTGGAGCCCCCTCGCATGGGGTTGCTGACCGGCAAGTACGCCGGGCCGCGGCCGCCCCGATCTCCGCCGGACGCAAGATGTGGGGGCCCCGGCACATGACGGATGGGGACAAGTCCGCCGCCGTCGACGCGCTCCTGCCCGTAGCCGCGGAGGCCGGTATGTCGCTCACGCACATGGCCACGGCGTTCGTGCTCGCCCCCACCGACGTGACGTCCGCGATCATCGGACCGCGCACCATGGCCCAGCTTAACGATTTTGGCCCGGTCATCATCGCTGATCTCGCGACCTTTGGAGCCGAGGTTCTTGCGCATCTTCGTCCAGAACGACGTGCCGTCGACGAGATGGACGAGCCCCTTGCGTTCAGGGCGCTTGGCGTTGTCGAGGATCCAGATGTAAGTGGCGATGCCGGTGTTGAAGAACATGTTGGTCGGCAGCGCGACGATGGCGTCGACGAGGTCGCTCTCCAGCAGCCACTTGCGGATGTTTGACGGGCCTGACTCGGCGGCCCCCATTGAAAAGCGGCGAACCGTTCATCACAATGCCAGCCCGGCCGCCTCCGCTGCTGGGCAGCCGCATCTTATGGGCGAGGTGGAGCAGGAAGAGCATCTGTCCGTCGGAGGTCGCCGGGAGCCCTGACGCGAACCGGCCGTGGGGGCCGGCTTCGCTCTTCTCCTTCGTGACGGCCTTGGCATACTGCTTCCAGTCAACGCCGTAGGGTGGGTTCGACATGCAGAAGTCGAACTTGCGGCCTGTGAACGCGTCGTCGGTCAGTGTGTTACCGAAGGTGATGTTGCTCGCGTCGTGGCCCTTGGCCAGCAGGTCGGACTTGCAGATCGCGTACGATTGTGGGTTGTACTCCTGGTCGAACAGGGCTCAGCCGCGCGTCCTTGTTGTAGTCGAGCAGGTGTTCCTCGGCCAGGGCGAGCATGCCCCCGGTGCCGGCGGTGGGGTCGTACAAGGTCCGGACGATGCCGGCCTTTTGCAGCTCGTCGTCCTTATCGGCGAAGAGCAGGTCGACCAGCAGCCGGATGGCGTCTCGCGGGGTGTAGTGGTCGCCGGACGTCTCGTTAGCGGCCTCGTTGAACTTGCGGATGATGTACTCGAACGCGTCGCCCATGTCGGCGTTGGATACGACGGTGGGATGGAGGTTGATCCCCTTGAAGGAGGAGATGACCTCGCGCAGCAGCCCGGCCTTCTCGAGTGCGAGGATCTCCTTCTTGAAGTCGAAGTACTCGAACACGTCTACGTCGGCCGAGAACTGCTCGATGTAGTCGACGAGGTTGTCGGCCAACCCGTCAGCGTCCTGCAGCAGGTTGGCGAAGGAGTAGTTGGACATGTTGTAGAACGGCCGCCCGGTCGCCTTCTTGACCTCGATCTTCAGTCGGACCGGGTTGTCGTACGCGGCCGCCAACTCGCGCACCTTCTCGCGATCGGGCTCAAGGATGCAGTCGAGGCGGCGCAGGATCGTGAGCGGGAGGATCACGTTGCCGTACTGGTTGGGGCGGTAGGGACCTCGAAGCTGGTCAGCGATCGACCAGATGAAGCTACCGAGGGTGCTCACGAGACTCCTCACAACGCTCACTCGACGACGGGTGTCGCATTCCGTACACGAGCCCAGGCGGAACGTCCGCGCAGGCTAGACAGTCTGCAGCAACGACCACCCCGTCGAGACATCCGCATTGCCTTCGTTGGCATCCCGGACCTCTCGAACAGGGCGAGACGAGCGAGTGTGCAGCGCAGACGCACAACCCTCGGAGCTGTCAGGGTCGTGTGCGACCCTCGAACAGTGTTGGTCGCCGAGAACGACCTCGACCGTGTGCGGCTGGAGAATCTCCGCGTCGGTCTGGCCGAGTTCGGGTCGGTCTGGACCGCCGCGGAAGAGCGGGTGTCCGCACAGGCCCGCGCAGGCGTGACGGACTGGTTCGCGGGCGGCGTCGTCCTGACTTGCCGGTGGCTGGCAGGTGCTGTCGTGGAATACCGCGGTCGGCGCCGACTGCCCGTCGCACCGATCACCAGGCGCACTTCAGCCGCGATCGAGGAGCTGATCGAAGCGGAGTACATCGCCGCGGTGACCCTGACCGGCAACCCGGTCTCGCCGCTCGTCGTCGACCGGCCGGGCTTCCTCGATGCCGTCGTCGCCACGTTGGCCTGGGCGTGGCGGCGGTCCGGCCCAGCGCCGGACCTGAGTTCAGGTCCGGCGCACCAAGGTCACGCGTTGTCCAGCACCTGATCGGGTGTGTGCTCCTTGCTGCGGTCCTCCGCACCCCACGCGTTGAGTGCCGCGGCTCGGTCCGCGGCCTCGTGGTCCTGTTCGTAGGCGTCCCGGGCGCTGATCTCCGCCATCGCGCGATGGGCCCGGTCCAGCGCCTCGGCGGTCTCGGCTGCGGTGGGCACCCGGACCGCGTCCTCCGGGGCCTGCGGCCGCTCCCTCCCGGCCTCGTCGCGGATGTCGCTCGGAGCCGCAACCTGGTCATGTCGCTGCGGCGGAGCGAATTCGTAGTCGGCGGTGATCTCCCGGTGCTCCTCCTCGGCCCGCAGGGCGTCGCGGTGAGCCTGGAGCCATTCCTCGGCCGTGACTCGCTGCTCGGGCTCAGCGTCGTCGGCGTGGCGCAGGGCAAGCTCTGCCTCCGCCCGCTCCCCCGCGGCCCGGGTGGCAGCGGTGTGGGCGAGCCACCGTGATCGGGCTCCGTCGAGCTTTTCGAGCTGCAAGATCTGTCGGTCGAGAGCATCGGCAAGGGCGCGGGCCTGCTCGGCTTCCACCCGCAGTTCCACCTGCACGGTGGCGTTGGGCGCGACCGCGGATTCCTCGAGCCGGAGCGCGGCGGTCTGGCGGTGGCGTTCGACGGCTTGCCGGGTGCCGGCGAGCTCGTTGCCGACATAGCGGGGCGCCCACGGGGTCTCACGCTCGGCGGCGCGCACGCGCATGCGGAGCCGACCGTCTGAGAGTTCCAGTTCTTCCCGGTCGACCTCGGGCCGACCCAGGACCCGCCAGGCGGCGCGGTAGGCGGCGAACTGCTCGACCTGACCGGGCTGGGGTGCCGGCCCGAGGACGTCGGTCTCGCTGGCGTGGTTGCGGAGCTCGCGGTAGGCGGCCACAGCACCGACATCGGCGACCCAAGCATCCCGTGCATCGGACTCGGTCGGTGGCGCTCCGAATGAGGCCAGCGCCCACGTTGGGGGCTCGGTGGCCGCGGTGCGTCCGAGGTCGATCGTGCTGTCGTCGGCGGCGTGGGCGAGCTGTGCGAGGTAGCGCTGCCAGTCCGGGTCGTCGACGCGGGGCACCCATGCCTCCCAGCTGGTTCCGACGGGGTCGAAGCGGTGTCGGTCGGCGATGCGGGAGTAGATGACGTTGATGGTGTTGCGCGCGCCGTCGAGCGGGCGGTCGGCGATCGCCGCGGTCAGGACCGCGCGAGGGTCGTGGCCGGCGACCTCAGCGCTGCGCAGCACGCGGGTCAACGATGCGGCGCCGTCCTCGGCCGCGATCCGTCGCCGGTCCTGCAGGGTCAGCGTGCCGTCGGCGGTCAGCTCGTCGAGCCAGAGCGCGGTGCGGTGTGTCGCGGCGAGCTGGGCGGCGTCGGTGAACAGCTCGGCCGGGGTCCGGACGGAAGTGGTCTCGTCGGCAGATCGCGTGGCGGTGGCGAGGGCGGATCGGGTTGTGGTGAGTCCGTCGGGGTCGAGGATCGCGGCGACGGCGGCGACCGGGTCGCGATGGACGGTCTGATCGTCGCGGCCGCGGGCGGGGTCGTCCGGGCCGGTGAGGGTGGCGATGTGGGCGGTGTTGCGGGCACGCCCGCGCGACATCCCGACGTAGAAGGCCTCGTGCCCGGTCCGTGGGGTGACGACGGTGTGGCAGGTGTCGACCGTGGTGCCTTGCGCGGCGTGCACCGTCGAGGCATAGGCCAGCGCGAGGTTCCCGGCGACGTAGCCCGCCGGAAGGACGAGGCGCTCCCCTGCGTCGGTGGTGACCTCGAGGCCACCGTCGGGGCGGGTGGCGGTGACGCGGTAGGTCTCGCGGTTGATCGGGCCGCGGCGGTTGCCCTCCAGCCCGGCGAGGTCCCAGCCGTTCGCGCGGGCCTGCACGAGGTCCCCGACGCCGGCGTAGGTGCCCTGCAGCCCGAGCGGCACACCGTCCTCGGTCACCCTGCCGAGCCCGACCAGCTTGGTGCGCATGGCCGCGGACAGGCGTGCGGCCTGGTCGTTGGTGTCGACGAGCAGCAGCGAGCGTTTCCCGGCGAGGGTGTCGGCCAGCCAAGCCCGGGATGCGCTCGTCTCGGCCTCCTCGACGGCCCCGGAGTCCAGCAGGCGACCGCGCTGGAAGTACTTGTGCAGCACAGTTCCGTCACCGCCGCGCAGTCTCAACGAGGCTGCACGTTCCCATTCGTCGGTGAAGCGACGGGCATCGGTGAGCTCGTAGCGGGCGCCGGTGCCCGCGATCAGGTCCATGCCGCCGCCCGCGCCGACCGCGGCGAGTTGGCGGTGGTCTCCCACAAGGAGCAGTTTCGCGCCCACCTTGTCCACACGGCTGTGGATGGCGGACAGAGCCGGGGTGTCGGTCATGGCGGACTCGTCGACGACGACCAGGTCACCTTCACGCAGTCGCCAATGCTGGTCATCGGCCCGCTGCTCGGTTGGCGGGTTGTCGAGGAGCCGGTGTTGGGTGGCCAGCCAGCTCGCGACGTTGCGGGCGGTCAAGCCTTCAGCGACGAGGATCTCGGTGGCGATCTGCGAGGTCGCCAACCCGAACACACGCCGCTCGACACCATCCGGGGCATGTGCGGGGTCGCCCCAGGCCTTCGCCAGCGCACCGACGACGAAGGACTTCCCCGTCCCGGCCGGCCCGACCAGTGTCTCGACCCGCGCCCCGGAGGTGAGGACGCCTCGGACCGCGGCGGCCTGGTCGACGCCGAGCTCGATCCCGGACTCGCGCAGCCCGTCGAGGAACCGCTGCGCCTGCAGCGGAGGCACCGCAACCCCGCTGGTGTCGCCAGTGGCCCCGAGCAGGATCCGTTCGGTGCGGACGTGCTCTGGAGTGGCGTAGAGCCGCCCGCCCGGTGCCTGATAGGCGGACTCCCCGTTGGCCAACCGAAGTTCGGCCGGCAACGCGTCGTCGCCGGGACGGGCGGCGTCGAGCGGTGTCGCGTAGGTGAGGGCCTCGTCAGCGAGCTGGTCGAGGAGCCGGGCGACGTCGATCCCGTCGGGGGTGCCGAGGTAGTCGGGGAGCGCGGCGTTGATGGCGCGGGTGAGGTCGGAGCGCGTCCACCCAGCCTTGCGCACTTGAACGTCGGCGAGCGCGGTCTCGATCACCGCCTGCGGCAACCACTCCTGCGGCGCCGGCCGCCCCTCCCGCGCAGCGAGCGCCGCCTGGGTGACACCGGCCAGCCCGCCGGCGACCTCGGAGCGCAGCTGGGCGTCGACCCGGGTGAGGAGCTGGTCGCGGGTTTGGCCGTCGTGAGACTTCGCCCGTCGGGTCGCGAACGTCGCCTGCCGCGACAGCCGGTCACGCTCCAGCCCGTTCGGACTCCGGCCGAACTGGGTCTCGAATGCGCCGATCAACTCCTCAGCCTTGGCCGTGACGGCGCGTCGGCGGGAGGAGATCAGCGCCATCGCCTCGGCCGAGACTCCGACGACCTCGCGAGACTTGCCGTCCGGGCGGGTCGCGAACGCCATCCCCAACGCGTGCGAGAGCCGTTCCTCGGTGGTGCGCTCCGCGACCGCGCCCGCAGCGGCCCGCCATTTGTGCATGGCGCGGGAGTCGACCGTTCGCCAGGCACCGTCGGGGCCTTGGACGCGGTTGAGGACGGCGTTGTGGATATGAAGCTGCGGGTCGTGATCGCGGGAGTCGTGCTGGAAAAACGACGCCACCGTCCAGTCATGCGCATCAACGAACCGCCCCGCCGCCCCACCATGATGCCCGACCCGCGAGTAGCCGGCTTTCTCCGACAGGTAGGTCAGCGCGGCGTTGTTGCCCGCCCAGATCGAATCCTCGACAGCCGCCCGGAACTCACCCCACGCCTGCGCCGTGGCCTCGTCGCCGGCTGCTCGCCCTTTGACCTGTTCGGCCTCGAACGCGGTGTGCAGGAGGGTGACTGACTTCTGAACGCTGAACGTGACGTCCAGGAAGGCGACGTTGCGGCGGGCGGCTTTGCCCGCTTCTGTACGGAGTTCAACCCGGCGTTCAGGGCTGGCGTTCGGCTCGCGTTGAACAGCCGCGGCATACAACTCGTATTCTGACTGGTAGCGCCGCCCGGTGTGCCCGAGGGTCGGGAGCTCGTCCCAGCGGGACTTGTCGGTGAACCCATCGGCGCGCGGGTCGAGGAACCGCTCATAGAGCCCAGTCATGTCGTGGGCCTCGACGAGGCCGGACAGGCCCAGGGACTCGGCTCCAGCACCCCACCAGCGACCTGGCGGCTCGCCCTCGATGACGGCGCCGGTGTAGTAGTTCTCCCGCCCGGTCGCGACCTCCTTCAACAGGTAGTCCGGGCTGTACCCGACAGCAATGGTCAGCACGTCGAGCTCCCGACCGCCGCCTCGGAGGCGGCACCTTGAGGATCAACAACAGCAGCGAGGTGTCCGTGGCGGCCGGAGGCCGCCCGGCCCCTTCGGATCGTGATGCCTAGGTGTGATGGCTTTGATCTTGTCGCTGTTGAGTCTGTTTCGGTGGCTTTGTCGGTCTTACTGGAGTGCTGAGTGGTCGTGGTCGTGTCGTCGATGAGGTGAGTGCTGGGTCGGTGCTGGGGAGCTGTGCTTGTCATGGCTGGGCGTCCTTGTGATCGTCGGTGACGGGGCGGTGAGCGCCGTCTGGGGCGGCGGTGCGCCGGGTTGTGGGCGTGGGGTCGTCCTCGCGGAGGGTCTTGAGCACCGCGGCGGCGGTGCCGCGGGAGACCTGGGCCTCGGTCTCGAGCTCGGAGACCGTCGGGAGGGCTCCGGTGCGGGCGGTCAGCCGTGCGGCGGCGGCCAGCGCGCGGTCACGCGCGGGCGACTCCACGCCCCGTCCACCCGCTCGTTCAGTGCGTCCAGTGCGTCCGATGAACGGGGTGACCACCGCATCGCTCCGGCCCGGCTCGGCGTCGTGCTCGGGTGCCGGTTCGAGGACGGGGAGGGGCGCGGTCAGCGCCTCGGGCTCGTCGATTGAACGGGTTGAACAGCCCTCTGAACTGTTCAACGGAACCTGTTGAACAGTGACCGCTGAACCCCGGGGCGGGTGTTGAACGGGTGAACGCTGCTCCTCGGCGGCGGGTGCTCGCGCAGCGGTGGGGGCGGCGGCAAGGAGGTGGAGCAGGTGCGCGGCGAGCGCGGCCGCGATCGCCGGCCACGCCCCGATCCCGAACCGCAGCGCACCCGACACCGCCAACCCCGCGGTGGCATCCCCGGCCCCGCCGGGGGCCGGGACGTCGCTGGCGAGGAAGACCGCCTGAGCGAGCCCGGACAGGCCGGCGGAGAGGACGACGACGGCCCAGGCGTAGCCGCGCGCCGAGCCGGTGAGGCGGGCGGTGGCGGTGTAGGCGACCACAGCCAAGCCGTCGGTGATCAGTGGGTAGATCCAGGCGATCGAGGTCGGGACCCGGGCGGCGACGGCGACCTCGAACAGGCCGTGCGCAGTCGCGGCCGCTGCGCCGAGGGCGACGATGAGCCCGGGCAGCCACAGCACCCACCGGCCCCCGCGGTCGTGCTCGTGGGTGTGGTGCGGGGCGGTCATCGGCGGAGCCGGTCGTGGCGGGCGATCCGGTCGCGCTGGACCAGCCGCTGCGCGACCGCTGACCAGTCGGCGCCGGCCGAGATCGCGTGCGAGGCCTGCCGGGCCGCGGCCATCCGGACGGAGCGGACGGTGGCGATCTCCGCGGCGAGCCGGGCGGCCAGCACCAGGGGGTCGCGCTCGACCAGGCAGCCGAGCACGAACACCGCGACCCCCGCCAGTTGCATCGCCTCCTCGGCCACGACCCACTCCTGGGTGCCGAGCAGCGGGATGTCCACGCCAAGATCGACGGCGGCGATCCATCCGTCCAGCAGCGTCTCGATGGCGTCGAGGTCGCGCTCGATGAGGACCGATCGCCCTGCACTCGACCCGGCTGAGGTGGCTGCGCCGGCCGCGGTGGTGGTGGGGCGGGTGTCGTTCGTGGTCATGTCCGGGCTCCGTTCGCGGCGTAGTCCGAGTGGTCGGCGGGTTCGGGCGGAGTGCTGTCGCGGGCGGTGGCCCACCAGGCGGCGAGCTCGCCGAGCTGCCCGAGTGCGGGGACCGTCGGGACGGTCGTCGTGAGGGGCGGTCGGCCGGCGCGGGTCTGGTGGCGCTCGACCGAGCACGACCCCACGTTCTGGCGGATGCGCCGGACGACGCCCGGTCTCTGGCGGTCGTGCCAGTCCCCGGCGAGGGCGACGGAGGCGGCGGGGCCTTGGTAGGCGGCGGACCAGGCGTGCATCAGCCACACCAGTTCCTCGACGACGTCGGGATGCCAGGCCCAGCAGTCCGGCAACACCGCCGCACCGTCCGGGTAGCGCAGGTAGATCGCGCCCATCCACGCGGCGAGGTCGTCGAGGATCGCGGCGGTGTCCTCGGGGCTGTCGGGGGCGAGCAGCCAGGATGGAGCGGGACCGGCGTTCCGCCGAGTAGCGAGCGAGGCGACAGTCTCCGAAAGCCGGGCCAGAACCTCGGCCAGCTCCTCCACCCGACCCGGCAAGCCGGTGAGAGGGTCGACGTCGCGGCGCAGCCCGTCGACGAGCCTCGCCAGCCCGGCCACCGGCCCAGACCAACCGTCCTGGTCGCCCGCGGCCGGGCTCGCCGGTGGGGTGTTCGGGCTCATCAGAGTCCTCCTGAGAAAGGTTTGTGGGCGTGCCTGGCCAGACCCACCTCGACGCGAGGTAGGTCTGGCCGGCGGGCAGCGGAGGTCGGGTCAGCCGGTGGGCTGCTGGTCGTCCTCGTCGTCGAACGGGAGGGCGTCGACGACGACCAGGCGCGGGCGACCGGGCGACGGCTCGTGCGGGTGAGCGGTGAGGACTCCCCGGATCGGGCGGGCCACCTCGCGACGCCGCACACGGCGCAGGCGACGGCCGAACCGCGGGGGCAGGTCCCGTAGCCACAGTGCGATTCGCTCGAGGTTGTCGGTGAGTGCGGGGTGGTCGTCACGGAACTCGGCCCAGCGGACCTCGCGGCGCTGCCAGATCATCTGCGCCCGCCCGATCACCGGCGCGATCCCCCGACGGATCACCAACACCCGCCCCGCAGGAAGGTTCGCGATCTGCGCCGGCGACAACACCGCCGTCTTCCGCGTCGCCCGCGCCGCCGTGTGACGAGCCGGATCGACAGTGTCGGCCGGCTCGTCACGCTCACCGGTCAACGTGGACCAGAACTGCAGATCGTCCCGGTCGCGGGTGCCACCGAACACCATGATCGACCCAGAGTTGTTCAGGATCGTCGCCGCATCATGAGTCCCATACCTGGCGAGGAGCTGCGCGCGGGACTGGAACGCGCAGATGATGTTCACCCCACGCCCACCCATATCCGCCGTCCACGACTCCAATGGCACTGGACAGATCAACGCCGCCTCGTCCAGCGCGAGACGCAACGGCGGGTCCAGGCGCCCGCCCTGCTTCGCGGCGGCGGTGCGGCGAGCCGCTCGGGCGATGTGCCCGGTCAACGCACACACCAACGGCGCGACCTGCGCCTCCTCCCCACCCAGGAGATAGACAGTGCCATTGGTGGCCAGGAGCTCGTCGACGTCGAGCGGACTGGCCCAGGGACGTTCCTCTCCCAGCCCGGCCGCGGCCGACGCTGCCGGGGAGGTGAGCCAGCCGAGTGCGGGCATGATCGTCGAGGTGATCGACGAGCGGGTGCGATCGTTCGTCCCAAGGAACTGGCCCAGGTCGAGCTCGAACGCCGGCTCCGGGCTGCGGCGCAGCAGGACCGTCACCTCCCGTGAGGCCGCCTCCGGGTCCGAGAGCCAGCCGAGAACGTCGCGCATGGTCTTGTCTCCGAGCGCGGCGGCGTGCAGGAGCGCGGCGAGGACGCGGCGGCCCTGGGCATCCCAGAACTCCCGATCCCCACTGGCGCTGGCGCGGGTGGTGGCAGCAAGCATGTCCGTCGCCCGCTCCCCCGCCGTCACCGGATCCGCACACCCGGACACCGGGTCGAACGTGACCGTCGAGGGCAGCCCGGCGAGGCCGACGGCGTTGAACACCCACACCGGGCCCCGCTCGAACCGGGACACCCTCGTCAGCTCGTAGAGATCGCCTCGGGTCGACGCGACCAGCGTGGCGCCGGGGGCGTCCAGGATCTGACCCGCCAGCCACCCGGACTTGCCCGTGCGGGGGCCACCGAAGATGAGGGTGACGTCCTCGACCGAGGGCCACACCCACAACAACCCACTGCGACACAACCGCACCGCCACCTCCGGAACCGGCAACCGCCACCGCGCACGCCGGCCCACACCGGCCAGCGACGGGCGCACGGCCGCCGCACGGCGGCGCATCGCGGCCGAGCCGGCGTGGCGGACGACGTCGAGGGTCGAGGCGACCCCGGACTTACGCCGGCTGCGTGATCCCCACCTGTTCACCGTCGACGACGACCGGGTCCAGCGATGCCACACCCACACCCCCGCCGCCACCGCGGCCAGCAGCAGGACCGGCAGACCGACCGCCGACGCCAACGCCGCCAGGGGCAACAGCGCGATCAAGCCGCAGCAGATCGCGAGCACCGTCGCGCCGCGCTTGGCCGCAACCACCGTGCCAGCCACCGCCGCGGCCGGGATGAAGAACGTCCACAGGTTCATCGCAGAATCCCGAGTGCGTAGGCGACCGTGTCGGTGATCGCGCGGGCGTTGGCCGGGCCCATCCGGGAGAACCGGAACCTGTCCTGCCCCAGAGTGATCGCGAGGTCGAGAACCCCGATCTCACTCGTTGCGGCTTTGGCGAACTCGCCGGCATCGAACGCAGTGCGGGCCTGGGTCCAGTCGATCCAGCAGGTGCCGTCGCGGTCGCGCTCCACGCACGCGTCGCGGAACTCCGCGCGGGCCGGCCACGTCTCGTGCACGATCAGCAGCCCGACCGCGGCGGCGACGTGCGGGCTGTGCCCACGCGCCCACCGACGCAGCCCGATCACCGCGGACGTCGTCGACGTCGGGGCGCTCATCGAGTCACCTCCGCCGCAACTTGCTCGCCGGCCGAGTCGCTGGCGGAGTCGTCGACGCCGATGTGGCCGATGCGGGACCAGAAGGTGTTCGCGATCCGGTCGGCGCTGCGCAACCGGGCGGCGAGCTCGTGCAGGTCCATTGCCGCGGCGTCGAGGCGCTCGCGCGGGTCGACCACGCCGGTGTCGTCGTAGACGGGGCGGGTGTCGCCGTAGTGGGCGACCTGCCAGGCCAGCACCTCCGCCAGGCTCGCGACCGCGGCCAGGGTGTCGACCACGTCCGCGGTCATCGCGTAGAAGTCGGCGTGGTCCGGTTCGGCGGTGCGCTGGGCACGGACGGCGGCGCGCCAGGCCTTCGCACCCGTCGCGGCCTCGAGGACCGCTTCCGGGCGTGTGTCGTCCTTGCTTGTGCGGGTGTTGTCGTGGGTGTTCATCTAGTCTTCGTGTCCTTCCGGTGCTGTGTTGCCTGCCAGGGCCTGCCGTGCTGTGGAGATTCGGAGGGGAGCTCCGGTAGCCGCCGGACTCCCCTCCCCCACACCCCTCGCCGGAGTGCGTGTCTGGGATGTGCGGTGGGCGTCGGAGCGCCACCGCTGCGCTGTCTCGCGGACGACGCCGAAGCGGCGCATCAATTCCGATGCATCAGCCCCCGCCGCAGCCGCTCGGCGGCCCGCGGCGGCGCGTTCGCGCTGCCCGTCCGGCGGGAGCAGCCCGGCCCGCCCGTCCTGCAGCTCGACACCGCGGCGGCGGCGCAGGCTGACGCGTTCCGCTGGGGTGGTGCCGCCGGCGATTCCGTCGGGGAGTGCCCGCAGGGCGTAGTCCAGGCATTGGGCCAGGACGGGGCAGCCTGCGCATCCCCGCTTCGCGGCGGTGACCTGCCGGTCGAAGGCCGTGCCACGGTCGGTCTCCGGGAAGAACAGATCCGGGTCGACCTGGACACACAGCGCGTCCACGCGCCAGTTCCGGACCTCGTTGCGGGCGGCGGTCATCCGACCGCTCCCGAACCCGCCGGTGCCTCGCCGTTCAGTGCGGGAGTGGTCGAGTCGTCCACCGTCGACAGGAACGACGCCACCGCCTCCGGCAACCCCTGCCCCGCCGGCGTGGCCACGAACAGGACCAGCGCGACCAGGGAGAACACCACCGCACCCATCGGGACCCGGCACTTTGCGCAGATCACCGCACCGACGATCGCGAAGAGGATCAACACTCCGACCGAGCTCATGCGAGGCCACCAAACTGCCCAGCCGAGGCTGTCGTCGCCTGCTGTCTCGTCGCCGTCTCGATGAGCGCGTCGATGGCGCGCGCCGGAACTAACCAACGACCCCGGATACGAACCGCCGCAAGCTCCCCAGAGCTGATCGCCCGGTAGACCGTCATCCGCGACATCTTGAACATGTCAGCGACCTCCTGGACGTCGTAGAACGTCGGCCGTGTTGCCGACTCCGATCCGTTTGACACTGTGCTCCTCCTTGCTCTCCGTATGTACATAGTATTCCTTATGCACATGGCATGCAATGCTCGGACCGTCCAGTCCGCCCACTGTCACTGACATAGGGCCGTGCCTGCGTAGGCTCACCGCAGGAGGGATGGATGACTGAGCGGTCGGGAAGCCCGAAGTACCTGCAGGTCGCCGGCGAACTGCGGCGCGCGATTCGAACCGGCACCTACCCCGTCGGAAGCACACTCCCGTCGACCGCGCAGTTGACCCGGAGCTTCGATGTGTCGACGACTGTCGTCCGGGCTGCAATTCGCGAGCTGCGCGACGAGGGCCTCGTGTTCGGCCAACCCGGCAAGGCCGTCTACGTTGCGGCTGAGCCGGCCGACGTCGACGAGCTGCCAGGAGACCTCGCGCAACAGGTGCGCGAGCTGTCCGCCAACCTCAACGCCGCGATCCACAGCCTGAACCAACGCGTTGCCGCCCTTGAGGAGCAGCTCCGCATGACCGATCGCTGACGCCTGCTGCTCCACTCGGCCTGTTGTAGCTCGTCTCATTGCCGTCGCGCTCTTCATGCAAATCAGCAAACAGTGACAGCCTCGCGACTTACAGTGTGCTCATGGGGTGCATCTGTGCACAGGGGGTGCACGGGGGTGCACATGCCCCCCAAGGGAGGCATCCATGAGTCGGCCGAACGCGGCGTTCATGCGCGCTCTCGATGCGTCCGGGATGAGCCGCAAGGGTCTGGCAAGGCGCATTCGCGACCTCGCCGCGCAACGGGGCGAAAGCAGCTCGGCCGACCACGTCTCGGTGAAACGATGGCTTGACGGCACACAGCCCCGACCTGAGACCGCTCTCCTCATCGTCTCAGCTCTGTCCGAGCGCCTCGGGCGCACCCTCACGGCCGCGGCACTCGGCTTCACGGCCGGTGTCGACGATGGCGCGAGCCCACAGAAGGCGGTGACCGCAGTCAGCTATCCACTCGATGTCGGCGACTCGGCGCAAACCTTGTCGCTCGTCGCGAGTACCGACCTCGAAACACCGGACGCGCGCGAACTACTGGGCTGGGATGAAGATGCCGTGCCTGCGATCGTTAGTCGGTACCTGTTCGGGCACACGCATGCTCTCGCTGAGGACGACTCAGATGGCCGCGCGCTGAACGCCGACGCCATCAGGCGGACCACAGCACACCTCATGGATCTCGACTTCCAACTCGGCGGCGGCCATACCCGGAAGCTCCTACTCTTCTATTTCCGAGATCAGGTCCTCCCGCTGTTCGATGCGCTGCCATTACGACGCAGGAACGATCTGTTCATCGCGACTGCCGAACTCGCCCAGATGCTGGGGTGGAGCGCCTACGATGCTGGCCGCCACGGTGCAGCGCAGCGCTACTTTGTGCATTCCCTGCGCCTCGCGAAGGAGGCTGGTGACGACCTCCTCGCCGCACGCCTCTTGGCAAATCTCAGCCACCAGGCCAACTACCTGGGTAGTTTCCAGAACGCCATCGAGCTCGCGCGCGCAGCTCAGCACGCCGCCGCACGGTGCCATTCCGGGCGAGTCACGGCGATGCTCAACGCGATGGAAGCCCGTGCTCTGGCCTCACTCGACGACGGCGCTGGCTGCGCCTCCGCCCTGCACCGAGCCGAGCAGTCCCTGGATCGAGCAGTCGATGCCTCGGAACCCGGCTGGATCAGCTACTTCACGCCTGAGGAGCTCGCCGGTGAGGCTGCGCACTGCTTTCGCGACCTGCGCCGGCCAGTTGAGACACGCCACTTCGGCGCACTCGCGATTGCAACGGCGGATACTCCGACGCGCACCAGGGCGTTCATCAACCTCGTGACCGCTGCGGGCTCCCTCGAAGGCGGCCACCTCGAGGAGGCGGTCACAACGGCACGACACGCCATTGAGTTGGCCGGGCCGCTGCAGTCGAGCCGGTACCAGCGGTACGTCCGCGACTTCCTGCGTTCAGTTGCCGGGGCTCACCCGCGGTCGCCGCTTGTCGCCGAACTCGTTGCACTGTCGGCGACTGTGCTTGCCAGAGACGTGTCGAGCTAAAACGCGCGCCACGCCCCGTCTGGGCGGCCAGCCCGGATCACCGCCATGCGCCGCTCGAACTCAGACTGGATCTCCGGTGACTCCCGCACGTTCTGCATCAGCCAGGTCGTCATCTTTAGTTCCTGCACCCGACGAAGCACATCGAACCCGGGCCACGCGGTTACATCGAATCCGTAGGACTCGACAAAGTCCTGATAGTCAGACCGAGTCCAGAACTTCGCGGTGACGAACTCGGTCGCGGTTACCGACAGATCCCATTCCGGCTGGCCAAATCCGACCCGTTCGAAGTCGATGAGGATCGAACGGCCGTCAGCGAACATCAAGTTCTGCACGTGAGCGTCCCCATGAGTCACACAAGGTGGCATGACGAAGGGGGTCCGCTCGAGGTCGTCGCTGAGGCGGTCAGCAAGTGCGCTGAGGTATGTCTTGTCGTCCGGAGAAACGGGCGCACCAGCGATCCGTTGGCCGACACGCAGTAACGGCGACTCAGACTGTCCGAAAAGGTCTGGAGGCGCCTCCAGACCATGGAGCCTGCGCAGGACTGCACCCAGCTCACGCACGTCGCCATTGTTCCCCGACCGCCCGTCGATGAAGTGCCAAAAAGTGACGGGATGGCCGTCAACGGCAACTGGCTGGGGGATGTTGGCGGCCCGCGCTGCTGAGATTCCCTTGTCAGCCAACCAGACCGACACGGCGACCTCTTTGGTCGCGTCCTCCCATCGATCCATGCCGCGTGCGATGCGGACGACGATTGGTGCCGCGGCGAGACGGAAGATCGCGTTCTCGCCCAGGCGCAGAAGCTCAGCTCCCGACGCCGACTCGCCGATCATCGTGCAGGCGGAACGGAGAACCGCGGCTGCCGAGGCACTCCCAAACGTCGAGACTGTCTCGCGATCGCTCACGGACCCACCGTAGGGGCCGAGCTTGCTCAGCTCGCGGCGGCCGGCCGATTCGGACGAGGGCGCCTGGCGGCGAGCGCCTTCGCCGCACGTTGGTCAGCTTCGAGCACGAACGCGGTATAGGTGCGAAGAGTCGTCGCGCCGCCGCCGGCATGGCCCAGCCGACCGGCAACGGTTCGGATGTCGACGCCTGCAGCGATCAACTCCGTTGCGGAGTAGTGCCGCAGGCAGTGCAGGTGGGTATCGATGCCCAGACGACGGGCCATCCGCCCGTATCGCTGCGTCACCGTATCCGGGCTCGTTTGCCGGCTGCAGTCAGGCACCGGGGAAAACACGAAGCCGTCGCGGCGGACTGTCGTATCCACCGCGTGCGCCCGCTCGTCGCACCGCTGCCGGTGCTCGAGCAGCACCTCGACCAACTCCGCATCGAGAGTCACCCGACGGTGCTGGTGCGTCTTGGGGTCCTTCTCCCACTGCTGACCTGCAATCTGACCGATGCTGCTGCGGAACACCGCTACTCCGGTCGCCAGGTCCAGGTCAGACCACCGCATCCCACAGATTTCGCCGCGACGGGCGCCCGTGGTCATGGTGAACCACACAAGGGTGCCCCAGTCCTCGTCCTTCCAGGCCTCGGCGAGGAGCTCGGCCGCCTCGGCCGCCGAGGGCGGATCCGGGTTCGGGCGCGGCACCGATGGCGCCTCGACCTGGTCGATCGGGTTGGTCGCAATCCAGCCCCATCTGACGGCTCGTGAGAATGCCCCGCTCAGGATCGCGTGGACGACACGGATGCTTCCAGCTGCCAACGGTGAGCACACGTGATCGCGGCAGATTCGGTCGCACCACCGACACGGCGCCGACTGGTCACCCGTGACGACCTTCGAGCATCTGCGTCGCACTGTGTGCTCGTCGCAGAAGTGCTCACGGCTGGTTCGATGCTGAACGAACTTTCGTCCCCGGCAATGATCTCGGCACCGCCGCATCGACCCGTAGAGTCCCTCGACGGTCTCGACCTTGACGCGGCCGACAGCAAGCCCGCCGATCGTCGGCCGGACATGTTTCTCGATCTTCGAGACGTAGTTGACGCGCGTCTTCCGTTCGACATCGAGGACATCCAGCCAGCGGTCGAGCAGCTCGTTGACGGTCGCCTCGGTTCGCGGGCTCCGCCGTTCGTCGACCTGGTTCAACAGGCGTGTCTGGACTTTCTCCGCCTCGCGCTCGGTCTCCCGCCGCGTCGGTCGGGCAGAAACCGTCTCTCGGAGGCGGATCTCCTTGCCTGTCAGCTGGTCAATGCCGGCGTACACGCTGACTCGCGCCGAGCCGCTCGGAAGCCAAGTGATGTTGCCGCGCTCGCGCCGACGGCGGCCGGTCGATGCCATGAATCGGAGACTATCGGCCCACTCGTGCCACGAACCGTGCCATGAGACAGTCCATGGGTCGTGCAATGACGGCCGGACTGTACGTCTGACCTGCGGAGCCGCCTTGGGGAGTCGAACCCCAGACCTACGCATTACGAGGCAACCGATGTGCGTCGCTCAGGGCTCTACCAGCACCGATCGCGCGGCTCACGGCACCTACGGCACTGACGTAGCAGGTCAAACTCCGACCTCATGCCACGAGCCATGCCAGGCAGTGCCCGCAACCTCGACGAAGTCGTCGGTCCCATGGTGCACACTGACGCTCGTGGGTGAGAACAGCGCGGAGCTGCTCGACCGCCCGGTCTACGGCATGAGCCAGGCCGCGCGGCTCCTCGGGCTGCGCACCGACGGCCTGCGCCGCTGGATCGACGGCTACGAGCGCGGGAGCACGACCTACGCCCCCGTGATTCGCGAACGTTCCACCGGAGTGGACACAGTCACCTGGGGCGAGTTCATCGAGGCCGGCTACCTGCGGGAGTACCGGGCCAAGCGAGTCACCCTGCAGTACCTACGCCCCGTCATCGGGTTCCTTCGCGACCGCCTCCAGGTCCCGTACCCGCTCGCCACGCTCAAGCCGTACACCTCGGGCCGAGAGCTCGCGCTCGAGGCACAGGAGTTCGTCGGCCTCGACCCGGCGCTGAACATCGTCATCCTCGGCCGCGACGGAACCCTGATGCCGTCGGACCCGGCCGTCGCGTTCCTCGACAAGGTCGAGTTCAACGACGCAGGCGACGTCGCCGAGCGACTCTTCCCGCTCGGAAGGGGCAAGCCGATCGTCCTCGACCCCACACGCAGCTTCGGCGAGCCGACCATCCCGAACGTCGGAGTGCGCACGGAGATCGTCGCCGAGTTGGTCGGCGCAGGCGAGGAACCGGGCCGAGTCGCGCAGATCTACTCGATCTCTGTCGACGATGTCGAGCAGGTCGTCGAGTTCGAGCGCCGCCACGGCGAGCTCGCCCGAGCCGCCTGACACGTGCCCGCTCGTCTCCAGACTCCACGCCGGTTCTTCGACGAGAACAGCATCGGCGTCGCCCAGGCCCTCCAGTACGTCCGCGGCGACATCACGTGGCCCGGCGGACCTGGCGACCTCGTACCGGCAGGCGCCAGAGACCACGAGTGGCTCCCACTTGTCGGCCAGGCCGGTCTCGTCGTCCTCACCCGCGACAAGCGCATCCGCAGCCGCCCCCTCGAACGCCAGGCGCTACTGGACCACGGCGTCCGAGCGTGCTTCCAGACCACCGGCGGGCAGCTGACCCTGTTCGAGCAGCTCCGCCTCTGGCTGCGCTGGTGGAACGAGATCGAGAAGCTCGTCGCCGAGCACCCAGGTCCCTGGCTGGCCAGCGTGACGCGGGCAGGCGCAGCGATCTTCGACGGAAACTCGTAGCCCCCACTCAGCGCGAGGCAAGGATCGAGTCTCGGGGATGGGGAAAGCCGAGGGACGTATATCCCGGGGCCCGCTTGGCCAGCGACGAGGCGAGCACGGCGGTCAGCTCGTCGTGGTAGTCGTGAACCTCTGCCGTGGATTTGCCGGGGTGCGGCCTGAGCACTCGGCCCACGAACTGGACGAGGCGTCCCTTGAAAGCGATCGGCGCAGCGAGGAACAGGGCGTCGAGAGCAGGACAGTCGAAACCCTCGCCCACGTAGGGCCCCGTCGCCACGACGAGCAGCGGCGCCGCGCCCGGCTCGAGACGGGCCAGCGCACTCTTGCGTTCGCGGGCACCCATGCCTCCTCGCAGGACCACAGGGTCTCGTCCCTCTTCCCGCAGCCTCGTCACAAGCGACTCCACGTGGCCCTTCCACTGCGTCAGGACGAGGCAGTTCCTCCCGCGCCCCAACGCCTTGAGCACGTCACCGACGACCTGGTCCCTACGCGCCTCGTTAGCGGCCAGGTCACGGTAGATCGCCGCCATTCCTCCCGGCTTCGACGGATCCGCGTCCCCGAGGTACTCATACGAGGTCGGATGCACCGTCAGGAGCCGCTCCGGGGCATCGGCGGCGCCCAGAGTGCCCGCCGGCGGAGGCGTCACCGTGTGCCGGATCGGACCGAGCTGGTGGTGGATGAGCTCATCGAGCCCGTCGCGCCGGTAAGGGGTCGCGGTCAAGCCGACCATCGCCGCGCCCGGATCTGCCGGGCTGCGTTCTCGAACGCGGCGGCGGGAAGATGATGACACTCGTCGACGAGAACGAGCCCGTAGCCGGCGGTCAGCTCCGCGACATCCTGACGGCGGGCCAGCGTCTGCAGAGTGACAACGTCGACGACGCCCCGCAGTGAGGACCGTCCGGCACCCAGCTGACCTGCGCGAACGCCCAGCAGGTCTGTGATCCGGCTCCGCCACTGGTCTGCCAACGTCTTGCGGTCGACCAGAACCAGAGCACTGACACCGTGCTCCGCGATCAGCGCACACCCCATGACCGTCTTTCCCGCACCCGGCTCCGCGACGAGCACACCGAGGTCGTGAGCCGCGAGGGCAGAGACGGCTGCAGCCTGGTCCTCGCGCAGCGTCACCGACAGCTCGAAGGCATGACTCCCCCCGTCGGTGCGCTCGTCGCTGATCTCGACGCGACTCCCCGCCTCCTCCAGCACCGACACGGCCCGCTCACCGAGCCCGCGGGGCAGGACGAGGCGGCCGTCGACGGTCTCGTCGTAGCTGAGCAGGAACCTGGGCACGTTCCACGTCGACAGCCGACGGCGCTGTCGCTCGCCGAACAGCGGGTTGCTCATCGACGCCGCGTGCTTGAGCGTCGCCAACGCGGCCGGCGTCAGGTCCGATACGGATACCTCGCAGCCAGCCTCCAGCCGTAGCCCGACCACCGCCGCAGGTTCCGGCCTCGTCTGCGTCGACGTCGCGGGGGCGAAGCGCTCGACCGCGCCACCCACCTTCACTACGCCGACCCGGTCGGCGAGGCGGGCGACCTCGGAGGGAGACAGTCGGCGTACTCCGGACAGGTAGGCCCACTGGTCCTCGTATGGCTCGAGAGTGCTGAGGTCGAGGAACACCGTCGCGCCATCCTTGCGTGCCCGGCCGTGGAGGGGAGCAGCGATCAGGTTCCCGATGCCACCCGCGGACGGCAGGACGTCCTGGGATGGGAAGAGCCGGTCGTAGCTGCGTAGATCCATCCGCCCCCGGACGGCGATCGCCTCCCAGAGCAGGCCCATTCCTAGAGCTCTCGCCGTCGTGGCAGGTACCGCGCCAGCGAAGAAGATCCACGCGTGCGCGCCGACCCCCGAGCGGGACACCTCCAGCGCCGCCGGAACACCGGCCGCCCTGGCCGCCTTGAGATAGGCCAACGCGTCGAGCATTGCGGCAGGCCCGTCGAAGTCCGCCGCGAGCCAGCGGCAGGTGTCCCCCGGCATCAGCGGGTACAGCCCGATGTGGTCGCGGCCCGACAGGTGCGCTGCGACCACTTCGTCACGAAGCCGCAGGTACGGGCGGGTCGTGCCCTTCCGCCATCCACCGGCCACCGCCGGTACCCAGCCCGACTTTCCCGATCTCTCGTTCTCCCAGCGGATCGCGTAGACGTCCTCGCGGGCCGCGAACAACGCCCTGAAGAAGGCGACCTTCGCCTCGGGCGTCGATGACGCGGTGACCATGCCGGGGCGCTCCAGGAACAGCCCCGACTGAGACGCCGCCGGAGTGCGGGCCTGCTCGGCCGTCATCCCCAGCAGCCGCAGCAGACGCGAGTTCTCTGCGCGCAGCCGAGCGAGCTCACGCTCGAGATCTCCGGTCGCCACGAATCTCACGATGCCACGGCCAAGCGGTCGCCGACGATCAGAGAGGAGCGACGACGAGCTCGGCCTGGTCGATCCGCTCGACGAGACTCACCTTGCGCTGATGGCGAGCTGGGATCGCTCTCGCAATGCCGACCGGCCCCAGGGACACAAGCCCAGTGCCTACCTCAGTCAGTCCGAGCTACGCACTCGCCCGTGGCATGAGTCCCGTCATGCCACGGGCTCTCAGTCGAAGACGATCACCACGACCCCGTTGAGCAGGGCCGAGGCAGGTCGACAGCCTGCTGAAACATCGTTTCTGCGAGTGCGTCGGGCCAACACGACTGAACGCACTCATCGAACAGCCGCAGGTCTCTGACCTGCGGAAACTGTGGAGCCGCCTTGGGGAGTCGAACCCCAGACCTACGCATTACGAGAATTGCCGTCCACGCGTTCCCGACCGGCATCGATGGCATCGCCGCTGCTCAGCGGCTTGAGATGAGGCATCTCCGGTATCTCAGGAAACCAGTTGGAGGCCACGAAGGAGGCCACGCCATCTGAGTCGTTTCGTCCTGGAAACCACCGTGTGTGCCGATTCCGCGGACAGTCGACGCACGCGCGCACGCCCGAGCGGATCGTCCGCTCGGGCGTATCGGAAGTGCGCTAGGCGTTGGTCGCCGGCTCAGCAGCTGAGGCCGTCGATCCGGTGCTGTCGTCCACGCGGAAGGGGCTGCGGAGGGCCAGCGTGGCGATCAGGCTGACGAATGCAGCGACGGCGACGTACCCCGCCACCGCGGTGAGCCCACCGGTCGAGCTCGCCAGCAGGGTCGCGACGATGGGCGCACAGGCACCGCCCAGGACCCCGCTGATCCCGTACGCGACGGAGGCGCCGCTGTACCGGATCTCGGCCGGGAAGGCCTCGGTGAGGTAGGCGCCGTACGGGCCCGTCATCAGGGCGATCGTCAGCGCCGCGACGATCGACCCGACGAAGACGCCGACCGTCGACCCCGACTCCACCAAGGCGAAGTAGGGGAACGCCCACACGCCCATGGCCACGATCCCCGCGACGAGGACCGGCCTGCGGCCATATCGCCCGGCCAGAACCGCCGCGAGCGGCAGGGCCACACTCCAGAGCAGCGCGGCGACCATCGTGACCGTCAGCATCGTCGAGGCGCTGTGCAGCTTGGCCTGCGCGGCGTAGCCGAGCACGAAGGCGAGGAGCAGGTTGCCTAGAACCGAGGCCGCGATGGTCACGCCCGAGGCGGGGACCCAGATCCGCGGGGCCCGGAACACGTCCGCGATCGGCGCGCGGCGGACCGAGTTGCGCGCCCGCAGCCGCTCGAACTCGGGGCTCTCGTCGAGCTTCAGGCGAATCACCAGGCCGATCACGACGAGCACGGCGCTGGCGAGGAACGGGACGCGCCAGCCCCACGTCACGAAGCCCTCGTCCCCGACGGACAGGCGCACGATCAGGAACACCATGCTGGACAGGACCACGCCCAGCGGCAGGCCGACCTGGGGCAGCGAGCTGAACAACGTCCGCTGCGCCGGGGTCTTGGCGTGCTCGAGCGCGAGCAGGGTGGCACCGCCCCACTCGCCGCCCACCGCGAGGCCCTGGGCCAGCCGCACCAGCACCAGCAGGACTGGGGCGACCACGCCGATCGTCTCGTAGGTCGGCAGCACCCCGATGAGCGCCGTCCCGACGCCCATCACGAGCAGCGACACGACCAGCATCTTCTTGCGGCCTACGCGGTCGCCGAAGTGGCCGATCAGCGCACCGCCAATGGGGCGGGCAACGAAGCCGATGGCGAATGTCGACAGGGCCGCCAACGTGCTCGCCAGGCTCGACGTGCTCGGGAAGAACTGCGGGGCGAACACGAGCGTGGCCGCCAGTGCGTAGATGAAGAAGTCGTACCACTCGATGGTGGTGCCGATGAGGCCTGCGATCGCGACCCGCCAGGGACGGCCGGTCGCGGTGGGCGGGGTGGTGTCAGACATCGTTGTCCTTTCGGGGGATGTGTCTACAGGTCGAGCACGAGCCGGGAGCCGAGGCACCGCGAGACGCACGGCAGGAGCCGGTCCCCCGCGGCCCGCTCCTCGTCGGTCAGCACGGAGTCGCGATGATCGGGGACGCCCGACAGGACGGGGGTCTCACAGGTTCCGCAGGTGCCCTCCTCGCACGAGGTGAGGACGTCGACACCCGCCTCCACCAGGACATCCACGATCGACCGGCCCGCGGGCACGAACACCTCCGCCCCGGTCGAGGCGATCTCCACGGTGAACGCGCGGTCCTCGGCGGTCGGGTCCCCGTCCCGGGGCGCGAAACGCTCCGTCCGCAGCCGGAACCCGCGGCTGGCGCACGCCGCCTCGGCGGCGGCGAGCAGCGGTTCGGGACCGCAGCAGTAGACGACGGTGTCGGCGGGCACCGCGTCGAGCGCGGCGGCCAGGTCGATCAGCCCCGACTCGTCCCGCGGGACGACGGTCAGCCGCCCGCCGGGGACCTCGGCCAACGCCTCGCGGTAGGCCATCGCTGCCCGGCTGCGGCCGCCGTAGTGCATCGACCACGCCGCCCCGCCCGCCGCGACCCGGCGGACCATGGCCAGCAGCGGGGTGACGCCGATGCCGCCCGCGAGGAACAGGTGGCCCGATGCCTCCTCGAGCGGGAAGTGGTTGCGCGGCCCGCGCAGGAGGAGTTTGTCGCCCACCACGACGCGGTCGTGCAGCCACGCGGAGCCACCGCGTCCGGCCTGCTGTCGCAGGACGGCGATCCGGTAGGCCGTGCGGTCCGCCGGGTCGCCGCACAGCGAGTACTGCCGGACCAGCGGCTCTCCGCCCGCCCCGTCGATCTGGACGTCGACGTGGGCGCCGGGCTCCCATGTGGGCAGCTCCCCTCCGGCCACGGGCCGCAGCACGAACTCCACGACGTCGTCCGCGAGGCGGGTGCGCGCGTCGACGGCGACGCCGATCTCGTCCATCACCGCGGGTCCTCCGGGGTGAAGACGACGGGCAGGGCGTGGTGCGTCATCAGCGACCCGCCGACCAGGCCGCTCTCGACGGGCTCCCCGTCGAGCCGCAGGTCCGGGACCCGGTCGAGGAGCCTACCCAGCGCGATCCGCAGCTCGGCCCGGGCGAGGTGCTGCCCCTGGCACACGTGTGCGCCTGCCCCGAAGGTGACGTGCCGGTTGCGGGTGCGGCCCCGGTCGAAGGTGTCGGGATCGCTGAACTCGCGCGGGTCGCGGTTCGCGGCGGCCAGGTCGAGCAGCACCCGACCGCCTTCCGCGAGCTCGTGGTCGCCGACCCGCACCGGGCACCGGACCGTGCGCGCGAACAGCTGCAGTGGCGTGGTCAGCCGCAGGCTCTCCTCGATGACCCGCGGCATCGCCTTCCGATCGGCGACCAGGTCGTCGCGCAGCCCGGGCTGGGTGAGGACGTGCCGGATCAACCCGCCGAGTGCCGACCCCGTGGAATGGTGGCCACCGACGATGTAGGCGAGCAGCAACCCGGTCGCGCCCGCCTCGTCGATGGTCTTGCCCTCGACGACACCGTTCGCCATCTGCGTCAACAGGTCGTCGCGCGGGTGCTCGCGGCGGGCGGCCAACCACCGCTGGGTGGTGTCGTGGAACTCGGCGAATCGCGCGGGGAAATCGGCGGTGCCCATCGCGGCGTAGAGCGCGGCGGCGATGCCGCGGGCCCGCACGGCCTCCGGCTGCTCGAGCCCGATCATGCGACCGATCACGATCGCGGGCAGTGGTTCGGCGAGCTGGTCGACGAGGTCCGCCTTCCCCGACCCGGCGAAGGCGTCGATCAGCAGGTCGACGACCTCGGTGATCACCGGCTCGAACGCCCGCACGGCACGCGGGGTGAGAGGTCCGTCGAGGACCCGCCGCCACTCGGCGTGCTCGGGCTCGTCGAACTCCAGGGCCGGGACCCGCGGGAGCAGCGGGTTGGCGGGGATCTTCACCCCGTCGGCGGAGGAGAACGCCGCCGGGTCGTTCAAGGCGCCGCGGACGTTCTCGTACCGGGTCAGGTAGTCGAAACCACCGTGGCGGTCGCTGTGCACCACCGGGCAGCGCTCGCGCATCTCGGCGTGGGCGCGACGGACCTCGGTGGCGGGCAGGGTGCCGTCGAGATGGTCGAAGGCAGCAGGTGTGGTGGTCATGACGACTCCTTCGTCTGCACTGACGGGTGCGCTCAGCGTGGCTCGGCAGGCCCGCGCGGTCTATCCGGTCGACGCGGCGATGTCCGCAGGACGCGACCGCCGCACCGCGAGCGCCTCGCCCTCGTGCGATCACCGTCGTCGCCCCTCCGCCCGGCGGGCGCCGTGGAGGGTGGCGGACGGTGTGATGCCGTGGCGGGTGCGGTAGTCCTGCGCGAACCGCCCGAGGTGGACGAACCCACAGCTCAGGGCGATGTCCGCGACCGTCGCGCCGTCCGTGGGGGCGGACAGCATCCGATGGGCGCGCACGAGGCGCTGCTCGCGCTGGTAGCCGGTGACGGTGGTGCCGAACCGCGACCGGAAGCCCTCCTGCAACGTGCGCAGCGAGACCCCCGCCGCGGCGGCCAGTTCCTCGGGCCGCAGGGGCGCGACCGGGTCGGCCGCGACCGCCTCGGCCACGACACCCGCCGCCCGGTGGCCACGCGCCCCACCACCCCGGGTCAGCGCTTCGGCGTGGTCGTGCGGCTGGGCCAGCAGCAGGGCCGTGACCAGCATGCGCTCCAGCTCGGCGGCGGCGCCCGGGGGCAGGACGCCGCTGTCGAACCGGTCCACCGTGGACGCCGCCAGCCGCAGCAGCCCGGGCCACGGCGAGTCGTCCGGCACGCGCAGGTCGAAGGTCAGGCCGTGCTGCGGCTCCGTCCCGATCCGGGAGAACGCCTGGTCGACGACGGTCCGCGGCAGCTTCGCCGCGACCTGCGCGGTGCGGGGGGCGAACCGCAGGTGCAGCCGCTCACCCGGGGAGATCACGCAGGCCCGGCCCGCCGCGATCCGGTGTCGTCCGAGGTCGGTCGCGACGTCCATCCCGCCGCCGAGCACGAGCACGACGGTGTAGTAGTCCATCGGGACCCGGCCCGTGACCTCGGCCTCGCCCTCGTAGACGGCGGAGAGCAACGTCGAGGAGCCGATGGCGACGGCATGGAGCCGGGAGCCGAACTCCCGCGGCCGGGTGGCGCGCAGCCGGTGTGCCGACATCACCCGGCCCGCTGCCTCCTCGGCCTCGTCGAGGGCGGTGGTCTGGATCCGGGTGTGCCTGCCTAGGGGTAGGTGCGCCGACGTCGTCGCCATCATCTCGGTCCTCCTTCGACACTCGCGACGATCGTCGCCTCCGTCCACCCGCCGTTACACCCGTGGGGACAGGTCCTCGGCGAGCCGCCGGAGCCGGGTGCGGTCGATCTTGCCGACCTGGCTGACCCGCGGCATCTCGCCCAGCACCTCAATGCGCTCCGGCCACTTGTACTTCGCGACCTCCAGGCGCTCGAAGTGGACCCGGACGGCGTCGAGGTCGATCTCCGCGCCCTCCCTCGTCACCACGAAGGCGCAGGCCCGTTCGCCGAGCCGCGGGTCGGGCATCGCGACCAGCGCCGCCTCGGAGATCGCCGGGTGCGATCCGAGCAGCAGCTCGACCTCCTCGGTGTTGATCTTCTCTCCACCTCGGCTGATCATGTTCTTGATCCGGCCCTCGACGGTGTAGCACCGCGCGCCCGCGATGGTCCGCTCCGCCATCAGATCCCCGGTGCGGTAGAACCCGTCGGTGGTGAAGGCTCGGCGGTTGTGCTCGGCGGAGTCGAAGTAGCCGCGCAGCGTGTAAGGGCCGCGGGTGCAGAGCTCACCCACCTCGCCGGGAGCCACCTCGTCCTCGGTCCCCGGCTCGTACAGTCGGATCTCGTCCGCGTCCGAGATGGGGACACCGACGCTGTCCGCCCGGGCGTCGAGCGGGTGGTCGAGCGGGGTGGTCAGACACAGCCCCTCGCTCATCCCGAAGATCTGTCCGGCCCAGACCCCGCGGGCGTCCAGGGCGTCGACGTGGGCGCGGGGGACCTTCTTGCCGCTGAAGAGAACCCGGCGCAGGGACCCTGCCGCGGCGAGCCCGTCGTCGAGGGCGATGTCGTAGGCGAACGGGCCGAGGAGCAGGTCGGTGGCCTCGTTGCGGACCACGAGATCCACCGCGGCCCGCGCGTCCGGCACCCCGAGCACGAGCGTCGCGCCGACGCTGTGCGGGCCCTGCAGCCCGATGATCACCCCGGCGTTGTGCACGATCGGCATCATGAAGGCCATCCGGTCACCGGGGCCCCACCCCATCGCCCGGGCCAGGCTCGCACCGTAGAGCCAGTACGGGGCCTGCAGGCACGGGATCACCTTGGGCACCCCTGTCGTGCCGCCGGACAGCTGGAACGCCGCGAGGGCCTGCACGCCCAGCCCCGCCTGCACCCGCTCGACGAGCGCACGGGCCGCCGCGGGATCGATGTCGTCCCCGAGGTGATCGAGCTCGACCGCACGGGGGTCGGACGCGGCGCCGTCGGACACGAGGACCGTCCGCTCGGCACCCACCGCCTGCTCGAAGGCGAAGGCAACCAGGTCGAAGCGCGGGTCCGCGGCGGCGACCAGGTGGGCGACGGGCCGTGTCTGGCTGGCGATCTCGGCGATCTCGTGTCCACGGTGGAGCGGCAGCGTGCAGACCGGCACCAGACCTGCCTTGAGCAGGGCGTACCACGCTACGACCGTGTGGACGGTGTTGTGCACCTGCAGCAGGACGGCACCGCCGGGCTCGAGCCCCAGGCCGGCGAGCCCGGCCGCCCGCAGGTCGCTGAGCCGGTCCAGCTCGGCGAAGGTCAGGGTGTCCGCGCCGCAGACCACCGCGGCGGTCGTCGGGTGCTCGAGGGCGATCCGGTGGAGGTGCTCCGCGATCGTCGGCGCCTCCCAGAGGCCCTCGCGGACGTAGCGGGCCTCGACCTCGGGTGGGTAGCGGACGATCGTGGTGTCGGAAGCGAGCGTCATCGCACGTCTCTCTCGTGGGGGCGTCAGCGTAGGTCGCGCTCGTAGCCGAGCACCACATCGCGGTTCTGGCGGCGGAAGTCGCGGTAGGACACCCGGCCGGTGCGCATGAGGTACTCCAGCGCGAACTTGGTGGGGTGGGTGATCGTGCGGCCGGGCAGGCCCTCGTACCAGTCGATGCTGCGCTTGGCCGCGGCCTGGAAGGCGTCCGCGACGGGCCTGCGGGTGCGCTCGAACTCCTTGAGGCCGACCTCGACGTCCCAGCCGGATCCGGCGAGGGCCTTGGTCAGGTAGACGGCGTCCCGCATCGCGAAGCGGGTGCCCGACCCGATCGACGGGTGCACGGTGTGCAGCGCGTCGCCGATCAGGACGAGGTTGCGGTGGGTCCAGTGGGCGCAGCTGAGGAACTTCGTCTGGAACCAGGGCGAGTGGTTGCTCTCCAGCGGGGCGCCGTCGAGCGAGCCCGCGAACAGCTCCTCGCACAGGGCCCGCGACTCCTCCTCGCTCATCTCGCCGAACCCGAGCCGGTCGAAGGTCTCCTGGCCGACCTCGACGGTGAAGTTGCTCATCTCGGGCGAGAACTGCGAGGCGTGGCTCATCAGCAGGCCGTGGTCGCTGTTCTGCAGGATGATCGACGGCGGGTAGGCCTTCGGAGTGCCGTACCAGGCCAGCCAGTTCGTGCCCAGCTCCTCGACGGGCGCGAGGTGCTCGGCGAAGGACTGCCGGGTCCGGCTGTTCACCCCGTCCGCGCCGACGACGAGATCCCAGCCCGCCAGCTCGGCCTCGGTGACGGCGGCCTCCGCGTCGTGCTCGACGGTCACGCCTGCGGCCCCGGCGATCCGCTCGAGCTCCGCCAGCAGGGTCCAGCGGGCGTTGAGGAAACTCCGCCCGACGTGCACCGGGACGTCCGTCCCGTCGAGACTGAGCACCATCGCCTCGTGGCTCATCCCCGCGGTCAGGGCGTCGACGACATCCGGGGCGGCGGGTCGCAGCGCCTCGGCCGCGCTCTCGCTGAACGCCACGCCCCAGCCGTAGGTCACCCCGGGCGGGTTCTGTTCGCGCACGTGCACCGTCGCCGCGGGCACGGCCCGCTTCGCGAGGAGGGAGAAGAACAGGCCGGCGGGTCCGCCGCCGACTACCAGGATCCTCACAGTCCGGTCCCCTTCCACAGCGCCACCTGCCGCGCGACGCGCTCACCGAGCGCCGCGGCGGTGCGCAGGTCGCTGGCCTTCATGCCTTCCAGCCCCTGGTCCGAGTTGGACTGGGCCATCGCGCCCGCATAGGCGCCCAACCGGTTGAGCTCGGCGTCCGAGCCGGAGCTGCGCCCGTTGCCGTCGAGCAGGCCCAGGCCGAGCCAGGCCATCCCGTGCTGCATCGCGAAGAGCCACAGCTGGGTCAGGGTGCTGAGCTTGTCCCCCGAATGCCCGCTGGAGTTGGTGAAACCGGCGGCCAGCTTGCCCTTCCAGCCTTGGTCCAGCCAGATCTTGGAGCTCGCCTCCATGAACGTCTTGAACACGGCGGAGCCGCTGCCCATGTAGGTGGGGGTGCCGAAGATCAGCGCGTCGCACCCGTCGAGCTGCCGGAGGTCGAGGGCGACCTCCTCGGCGAAGTACAGCGAGACCTCGGTCCCGGGGACGGCGGCAGCGCCCTCCCCGACCGCCCGTGCCTGGGCGGCGGTGTGGCCGAACCCGCTGTCGTAGACGACTCCGACGGAGCCCACGTGGGTCACCTCTTTCCGTGTGGTGGTGCGGTGCCGAAGCGGTCGGCGAGCCAGTGGTCGACGTGCACGGCAGCGGCTGCGTAGCCGGTCGGCTCGCCCTCGGCCACGGGCTGGCCGAAATGCTGTCCGCGCACGACGTGGTGGGTGAGGTCGGCCGCCCCGAGGGCGGCGACCATCCGGGCGCCCGCGGCGGGTCGCGCCGCCTGGTCGCCGCTGAACTCCAGGTAGAGCGTCGGGACCGTGACGCCGGGGGCGCAGCGCACGAAGTCCGCGCGGGTGTGGTTCACCGACCAGGTCGAGAGCCAGGAGTCCTGGGTGGTGAGCCTGCCGAACCCCACGAGCCCGTAGTTGATCAGGTCCGGCCGGTGCCCGAACAGCGACCCGTAGTGGCGGTCGTTGGGCTCGATGGTCGGGTCCACGTAGGCCGGGTCCGCGTCGGTCCGGTAGGTGGTGAGGATGCGCGGCGCCAGTGCGGCCCGCCGGTCGGCCGGGTCCTTGCTCGTGCTGAACCGGGCTCGCGAGCGCGCCACCTCGTCGGCCGCGGTGAGCGCCCGCGCGTCGATCCGGGCGATCCGTTCGGCCTGGGCGGCGCGGTATGCGGCGACGAAGTCCGCCGAGTAGCGGCTCGGCTCGGGCGGTGCGGCGAACCCGTTCCGGGCCGAGTACATGTCGAGCTCGGGGTCCACCGACATCGGGTCCGACTCTTCGAGGACCGACGGGTCGATGCAGTGGCGCAGCACCTGCCCCTGCCCGGGGTGCGGGGCGAGGAGGATCGCCCCGTCCGGCAGGGGCATCCGCGTGCCGGGCAGCGGGACCGGCCTGCCCGCCGGCGTCACGTCGAACCGACGCTCGGGCTCCGTCGCGGCCTGCTCGATGTAGAAGGCGGAGAGTGTGCCGCCGCCGGAGTGGCCGAAGGTCAGCACCGTCTCGAAGCCCAGGTCGCGCAGCAGGACGTGCCCGGCCGCCGCGTCGAGTAGGGCCTGCTCGTGCACCAACGCGATGTCGTTGTTCGGCGACCGGGTGCCCTGGGTCCAGACCGACACCCCCGCCCGCAGGAACTCGGGGATCATGGGGTGGTGGGTCAGCGACTGCCGAGGGTGCATGACCGTGACCACCGCGGTGGCGCCGTCGAGGGCGTGCAGGACGCCCTCCACCTTGGCCCCGTCCGCGGTCGTCAGCTGGTGGGTGGCGATCGTGACGCCTGGTGGTGCCGTGGCCGTGGCGACGTCTCGCCCCGCGCCGAGACGGTCGACGGCGACGGGGCTCACGGTGTGTCCTCCCGCGGCTCGACAACCAGCTCGACCTTGTCCCAGCGCGACACCCGACCGCCTTCGACGGCGGCGACCGAGCTGTACCAGACCGCGTTGCGGCAGCCGGTCGCACCGCGCTCGATCCGGATCTCGCCGACCGCTTCGACCTCGAGATAGGGCCCGCGGCGGCGGACGGTCGTGTCCGGGTCTTTACTCGCGACCTCGGCCAGCGGCCGGAAGTCGTCGACGTCGAGGACGTATAGGACGGTCATGCGAACGTCACCAGCTCGGCCTCGCCCGCATGGCGCTCGGCGATGAGCTTCGCCTTGCGCGCGAAGAACTTCTCCAGCGTCGGGTCGTTCTCACCGGCCACGTCCATGAGGGCGTCGACGCTGACGTTCGCGTCGATGTCGTCCTCGACCGTGATCGCCCGCAACGGGCGCGTGATCTCCATCAGGTAGCCGTTGGGGTCGGTCACGTAAATCGACTCGACGGTCTCGTGGCGGACCTGCAGCTCACACTGCCAGTCGCTCGCATCGAGCCGGCGACGGTACTCGAGCAGGTGCTCCTCGGAGTCCACGTGGATCGCCAGGTGCCGCGCGCGGTGGATCAGATCCGGGATCGCGGTGTCCCGGTATGGCTCGACCCCGAAGTAGTAGAAGAACGCCAGCCGGTCGCCCTTGCCGATGTCGAAGAAGAAGTGAATGAAGTCCGGGTGGTCGCCGGGACCCCAACCCAGGGCGCAGGTCGCGTGCACGACCGGGAATCCCAGCACGTCCCGGTAGAACGTGATGGTCGCCCGGGGGTCGAACGTCGGGAACGCGGCGTGGTCTACCCCGCGGACCACGTGCGCTCGTTCCGAGGTGGACATCGGGAGGGCTCCTTCCGCGTCGAATGATGCGGACACGAGCGTAAGGCGGTCTGGCACACACGTCAAGAAACTGACGCCTGCGTATCGGTCAGTCTTCGACGCGGAGCAACCTGGCCAGGTAGTCGAGGTCCTGCTGCAGGAGCGCGACGGCGCCGAGCGGCGTCGGCGCGCTGGGGCGACGCTTGTCGACCTGCACGACCATGGCCACGGCGTCGGCCGCGATCTGCTCGGCCACCGGCTCGGCCGGATGAGCGGGTGCGGGATGGAACCACCAGGCCACCCAGTTGCACATGCCGATGATCGACAATGCCGTGACGCGGCTGTCGAGCGGGCGGAAGAGGCCGGCCACGATGCCCTCGTCGAGCACCCCCGTGATCTCGCGCAGCACGGCCCGGCGCGAGTCCAGGTGACGCTCCGCGATGTCGGAGGGCAGGGCCTGCTCGCTGCGGTCGAGCGTCCGGAACTGGGCCGGGTTGTTGGCCCGCTGCAGGACGAGCTCTCGCACGAGCGCCCGCAGCTTCTGCGTGGGATCGAGGTCCGCCCGCTGCCTCATTGCCCGGAGCGAGCTCGCAGCCTCCTGGCTGGTCGCCTCGACCATCGCGACGAGCAGCTCCTCCTTGCTCCGCACATAATTGTAGAGGTTCGGCCTGCTCAGACCCACCGCATCCGCGACATCCTGCAGCGTCGTCCCATCGTAGCCGCGTTCGGCGAACAGCTGCGTGGCCTGCTCCAGGATCTCGCTCATCAGGAGCTTGCGCCGAGGCGCGGCCTGCTTGCGGGGCACCCGGCCGTTGTCGCCTCGTTCGCCATCCTCGCTCACCCCGCCACCGTAGTTGGCGTGGCTCCCGCGACCAGCCGCTCCTCTTCGTCCGCCGGACCGCCGTGCCCGAACAATCGGCCTGCCCAAGACACCTTTCAAGCCTGCTCATGCCGAGCACGCCGCCGCAGCGGGTCGTCGCGGCGATACGCCGCCCGCATCCTGCTACCCGGGCCACGCCGCGAACTCGTCGACGTCTACGGCCGGGCCGTCGATCTGTGCCGGCTGGCACTCGACATCGCCACCGCCGCGGGCGCCGATCACGACCCGCTCGCCCGCCGACGCCTGCTCGCAGCGACCCGACACCAGAACACCGTCACCGCGCTCGGCGTGATCCCCGGTGTCGCCGAGGCCAGCAGCACCCAGCTCGCCGAGGACCTCGACGAGCTCGACACCCTCGACCCGCGCGATCCAGACGATCCCGGCGACGACACGAGAAGAAATAACTGAGCCCTGCGCGCCCGTCGGTCACAGGTCCGCGGGTAGGAGACCCTCGGTCAGGTCGTCGAGATCGAGCCACCCATCCACGTCCGCGCCCGGCCACACGTACACCGGGACCGGACCGACCTGCATCCGGTACTCCATCCCCGCCCCCTCCACCGCCACCAGCTCTCGCAGCTCGTCGCACGCCCGCCGTCGCGTGTGGGTCCAGGTTGTCTCGACACCGGCGGCGGTCCAGTCGACGTTCTCCCGTCCCGGCCGCAGCACTCCCACCTTCCATCTCATGCCCGCCACCGTCAACGGCAACGGCCCGGCCGCGCTAGGGAGTGTCTGAACGCTCGAGCACGGCTTTGATCATCTCAGGGAGGAAGCCTCCGTCACCGGTCAGGGCGAGCTCACCGGCATCCACCTTGGACATCAGCCCGTCGAGCAGCCCGGCATCGATCATCCGGTTCACCGCGTCACGGGCCGTCTCGGGCTCACCACCGACCTGAGCGCCGGCACCGAGCGGATGCGCGTCCTGATCATCGACCACGGACATCTGTGTACTCCTCGACTCAAGAGGATCTTGTTACACAGACCATCTGACAGTCTCTCGCCGAGGTTCTCGAGCACATAGACGCGCAGGTCGTCGCGGACTCCATCGACATCCCAGCCAGCGGTGCGCAGCAGCCGCTGCATCCCGTCCGGCGACACTGCACCCGCATGCTCGGCCAGCGTCCAACCGTTCCTGCGCTCAAGCCCGGCCAGCAGCCCACGCAGATACGCACCGACCCGACGCCGCGGCTCCACCCGCCAACCGACTCGCGATCAGCTCCACCACCGCGTCCAACGAGGCCACCCACCCGGCAACATCAACCACACGGTGATCATCACCGCCGAACAGCCCTCACCCTCTCACGACACGCCGAACCGCCGCTGCAGTAGTAGTCCCATGCCAGCCGGATCCGCTGGGTCATGCCGACCTGCGGACCCGCTGGTAGGGGGCATCGCCTGACGGTCGGTCTCCAGCAGGTCGAGCGGGCATCAGCGAGAAGCGCGGTCCGGCCGCCGCACCAGCATTGCTCGTGCACCCCTGCCACTTGGGAGGTGAACCCCGGGCTCGATCTCCACGGACTTCAGATCGAAGAGCAAGCATTCAACCAATGAATCCTTCTTGAACCCACCTGACAGGGCTTCATTATATGAACTCTTGCGTCCAGATATGAAATGCTGTGGAATGGCGGACAGCTGCGGCGCCGCAGCTGGAGCGTGTCGATGCTCCCCGTCTTCGCAGGAGGTCAGCAGGATGTGCTCCGCCGTCATCTGCGCATCTCGCGAAGCCCGGCTTGGTTTCCGTACGCGCGCGAGACGCCAGCACATGGCTGAACCGTCCTGGCCGGTGGAGAGGCTCCTGATCTAGCAAGGAGACTGGAGCTGTGGGA